>JBNJGM010000005.1:0-24282 GCA_051747685.1 Thermodesulfobacteriota bacterium
CGGTATGGGCGCGAATTTGACCTGCAACACGGACGTGTTTTGTTTCGCTTCGCCGTTTTACGAGCAGCCCTTGCCGCCGCGTCTCTTGCATCCGCGGCGGGTTCTGGAAGGCGTGCGCGAAGGAGTCGAGCACGGTGGCAATCAGTCCGGCATCCCCACGGTCAACGGCGGGCTGATTTTTGATGAGCGCTTTCTGGGCAAGCCGCTGGTCTTTTGCGGCACGGTGGGTATGCTCCCGGCCGAGGTCAACGGCCGTCCCAGCCATGAGAAAAAGGCCCTTCCCGGCGACGCCGTGGTCATGGTCGGAGGCCGTATCGGCAAAGACGGCATCCACGGCGCCACCTTCTCCTCGGAAGAACTCCACGCCGGCTCGCCGGCAACAGCAGTGCAGATCGGCGATCCCATCACCCAGCGCAAAATGTACGATTTTTTGATGCGCGCCAGGGATTTGGGGCTGTATAACGCCCTGACCGACAACGGTGCTGGGGGCCTGTCCTCTTCGGTAGGGGAAATGGCCGAGGACAGTGGCGGCTGCGAAATCGATTTGGCCTTAGCCCCGTTGAAGTACGACGGCTTGGCCCCGTGGGAAATCCTGCTCTCCGAGGCCCAGGAACGGATGACCGTGGCCGTCCCCCCGGACCGGTTGGAGACGTTTTTGGCATTGTCCCGGGAAATGGACGTTGAATCCACTGCTTTGGGCCGCTTCACGGACAGCGGGTTTTTCCATATCCGCTACCACCAGAGCACTGTGGCCTTTTTGGAGATGCATTTTCTGCACCATGGCCTGCCCCAGATGGAGTTGGAAGCAATTTGGGAGCGCCCTGAAGCGCCAGCGGTGGTTTTGCCGGGCACGGAGCAAACCGAGTCGATTTTGTTGGAATTGCTGGGACGGTTGAATGTCTGCAGTCGGGAATATGTGATCCGCCAATACGATCATGAGGTCCAGGGCGGTAGTGTGGTCAAGCCTTTAGTGGGGCGCTATGCGGATGGGCCTGGGGACGCCGCGGTCTTGCGTCCGGTCCTTGAGAGTCGGCGGGGATTGGTGGTGGCCAACGGGATAGCGCCGAAATACAGCGATTTGGATACCTATTGGATGGCCGCCAATTGCGTGGACGAGGCGGTGCGCAATGCCGTGGCCGTGGGCGGGCGTTTGGAGCATATGGCCGGCATCGACAATTTTTGCTGGTGTGATCCGGTGCAATCGGAAAAGACCCCGGACGGCCGATACAAATTGGCCCAGCTGGTGCGCGCGAATCAGGCTTTAGCCCATTACTGTCTCGCCTTCGGCGTGCCGTGTATTTCCGGTAAAGATTCCATGAAAAACGATTATTACGGCGGGGGGCGCAAGATTTCCATTCCGCCGACGCTGTTGTTCTCCGTCCTCTCTGTTATGCCTGATGTCCGGCAGAGTCTGACCTCGGATTTGAAGCAGCCTGGTGACGGGTTGTACGTCTTGGGGCGGACCCGGCCGGAATTCGGAGGCAGCGAACTGGCCGGATTGCTGGGCCAGGAAGGCGGCGCGGTTCCGGAAGTGGACGCGCTGGCGGCCCGGAAGCGCTACCAGACCTTGAACCAGGCCACTGAGCGCGGATTACTCAACGGGTGCCACGATCTCTCCGACGGCGGGCTCGGGGTGGCGGCCGCAGAGATGGCCATCGGGGGGCGGCTGGGAGCGTTTATTGACCTCGCAGCTCTTCCTTGCGTGCCCGGAGAGTTGTCGCCGGTGGAACGACTGTTCAGTGAATCCGCGAGTCGGCTCTTGGTCAGTGTGCCCGCAACGCATCGGGAAGCGTTTGAATCGCTTTTTGCCGGACAGGCCTGCGCCCGAGTCGGTGCGGTTACGGCTGCCCCGGAAATGGTCTTGCATTATGGGCAGAGCGAATTGTGCCGGATCGCTTTGCAGCACCTTGTCCAGGCCTGGAAGGCGACCTTGGATTGGTAGGCGAAGCCAAAGAGGGTTTTGTTCCCCCCGGGGCCTTGAAAAACAGGGTTTCGGGGGTTTTTTGTGCCCCCCGGAGGTAAAAATTTGGCTCCCAGGTGAGGTTTTAGGCGCTGGTGCGAATGCGTTGGGCGCTGTCGGTGAAGACCGTGAGTCGTTGCTCGCGGACGAACCCAACAAGGGTGAGATCACACTGGCGGGCAGTGGCCACAGCGCGGGTGGTGACCGCGGACTGGCTGATCAAAAGAGGGAAGCCGGCCCGAATGGCTTTATTGACCAGTGAGGTTGTGGCCCGGGCGGTAACCACGAGCACGGTGGCTCGCAGGTCGCAGTCCATTTCCAGCGCCCAACCGGCCAACCGGTCCAGACAATTGTGACGTCCGATATCCTCAGTGGTCTGCAGAAAGCGTCGCTCCCGGGGGTCATACACGGCTGCCCGATGAAAGCAGCCGGTGTGCTCCCATTTGCCGGGCTGGCACATAAATTGTTCCCGGATGGCGAGGATATGCTCTGGATCGAGTTGAGGCGCTAGGGGCGCAGGACAAGGGGCATCTCGTAGCTGCGTAACCGCGAGCCGGTATTCTTCGGCTTCGTGGGCCACAATGCCCGGAATTTCCCCGTTTTTGCAGAATTCGAGCCAGGCGTGGCCCAAGCAGAGCCGGGGGAGCTCCTGGGGAAAAGCCAGCAGAGAGACCGGATCGTGCTCGGGCCAATGGAGAGTTAGGGCGGTTTCCGGGGCGATGGTGTCCTGAAAAGAGCGCCACGCCCCTTGGCGGTATTGCCAACAATCTATGCGTTTTAAAGTGGGTTCCGGTTCGTCCATGGTACCTCCGGTGGCCGGTGCTCGGCAGAGATTGACGTGGATACGGGGGAGTGCAGGGGAGCTAGCCCAAATACCAGCGGAGAATCTCGGGCCCGTAAAGGATGGTCAGCATACCGCCCAAGCTCAGAAACGGACCGAAGGGAATCGCGGTTTGCATGCCTTGGCTGCGGTCGCGGATTAGGTAGAAGAGGCTAATCGCCAGTCCACTGACAGCTCCGAGAAAGATGACCAGGGGCAACCCCTGCCAGCCGAGCAGTCCGCCAAGCAGAAACATGAGCTTGATGTCCCCGGTGCCCAGGCCCTCAACGCCGCGCAGCCATTTATACCCTTGCTGCAGAAGCCAGAAACTCCCGGCCCCGGCCACGGCACCGAGCACCGCAGCGCTCCAGGAGAGGCCCAACAAGGTAGGCGCGGTGAGCAGGGCCAGGAGCCCGCCTGGTAGCGTGAGGCGATCGGGCAGGATAAAACTGTCCAAGTCGATAAAGCTGGCCACGATGAGCAGGCCGCCGAAGGCCATATAGACCAGCCAGGCCGTGCTGAGGCCGAATTGCCAGGCCAAGAGGAAGGCCCAGAGGCCGGAGACGGCCTCTACCACTGGATAGCGCCAGCTGATCGGGGCGCGACAGGCGCGGCAGCGCCCCCGCAAGAGAAGAAAGCTCAAAAGGGGAATGTTTTCCCACCAGCTCAGGCTGTTGGTGCAATGCGGGCAATGCGAGCCGGGCCAGACGATGGAGTTGCCAGTGAGGTAGCGGTGGATGCAAACATTGTAGAAGCTGCCCAGGACCAGGCCGAGCAGCAGGGCCAGCCACGGAAAAAAAGGGGAGGCCAGGGGCATTCGCGTCTCCGTGTTCTTGACAAGGTTTTAAACAACCGCCCATAGTGCCGCTGCACATAGGAGGAGGCGAGTATGAAAGATGGATTTTTCCCGCGGTTGAGCGCAGAGGCGCTGCATACCCACCAGGAAAAAGGGCTGCGCTGGACCGTGGAACATGCTTACAAGGGCAATACGCTGTACCGCAACCGTCTGCAAGCAAAGGGCATCCACCCTGGAGACATCCAAGGGCTGGAGGATTTGCGCCATCTGCCGCTAACCACGGTTCAGGACCTGAAAACCGAATATCCGCTGCCCTTGCTCAGCGTCCCGGAGACCGATGTCGTGCGGGTGCACGCCTCCTCCGGAACTACGGGCAAGCGCAAGATTTTGGCCTATACCCAGGCGGATATCGAAACCTGGAAAACTATGATGGCCCGCTGTTTTGCCCTGGCCGGATTGAGCCGGGATGACCGGGTGCAGATCGCCGTGGGCTACGGCCTCTGGACGGCGGGCGTCGGCTTTCAGCTCGGCTGTGAGCATTTCGGGGCCATGGCCGTGCCCATCGGCCCGGGCAATCTCGATATCCATCTCCAGTTTTTGCTGGATATGCAGACAACATGTCTGTGCTCAACCGCGTCCATGGCCCTGCTTTTGGCCGAAGAGGTGGAAAAACAGCGGTTGCAGGACAAAGTCCATCTCAAACGCGCTATTTTCGGGGCCGAGCCCCACACGCCAAAGATGCGCCAGCGGGTGGAGGAGGTCTTTGGTCTACAGGGGTGTTACGACATCCCCGGGATGACAGAACTCTATGGTCCCGGCACTGGCCTGGAGTGTGACGCCCATGCCGGGCTGCACTATTGGGCGGATATGTTTATTTTGGAGATTTTGGATCCGGTGACCCTGGAGCCGGTGGCCCCAGGGGAGGTCGGGGAAATGGTGGTCACCACCCTCTCCAAGGAGGCGGCACCGCTTATCCGCTATCGTACCCGTGATTTGTCCCGCCTGTTGCCCGGGTCGTGTCCCTGTGGCCTTGAGATGCCGCGCCACGACAAGATTCTCGGCCGCTCCGACGATATGTTTATTTTCCGCGGGGTGAACATCTACCCCGGCCAAATCGCTGAGACATTGGAGCCGTTTGCCGAACTCAGTTCGGAATACCAGATCCGCTTGACGCGCCGGGAAGGCGTGGACGTGATGGTCCTGCGCGTTGAACGCCACCCCGACGCGCGCCAGGACGTGGATGAAAACCTGTCCCAAGCGGTCAGCGCGGCCCTGCGGCGCCAGCTAATGGTGCGAAGCGCGGTGCACGTCCTGGATCCCGGCGAATTACCGCGCACCTTTGCCAAATCCAAGCGGGTTCTGGACGAGCGCGACCGCGATTGAGCCCGCCGATTAGGGCATAAGCGGTGGAAGCTCCAGGCCAGCTGTGGGCGCGAGACCCAGCATGCGGTTGGCGTTGGCGATGGCCTGCCCGGAGGCCCCGCGGCAGAGATTGTCCACGGCGGTGACCACGAGTAACCGATCAGTGCGGCGGTCGACCACCAGCCCGATATCGCAGAGCATGGTCCCTCGTACCCAGCGGGTTTCCGGCAATGTCCCCATCGGCAGCACCCGTACCCACGGCGCCTCTTGGTAAAAAGCGGTGTAGGTAGCGTGGATTTCGTCCAAAGAAAGGGGCTGTTTCATATTCCCGTAGCAGGTGGCGAGAATACCCCGATTCATGGGCACTAAATGGGGGCTAAAGGAAATGGTCACCGCGTCGTTAGCAGCCACCGCGAGTTCCTGTTCGATTTCCGGGGTGTGGCGGTGGCCACCTAAGCTGTAGGCCCGTAAGGTATCGCTGACTTCGGAATACAGGGTTCCCGTGGCCGCTTTGCGTCCGGCCCCGGTCGCGCCGGATTTGGCGTCTGCAACAATATGGCGCCGGTCGATGTAGTTGTGGCGTAGGGCCGGGACGAGGCCCAAAATGATTCCCGAAGGATAGCAGCCGGGATTGGCGACCAACCGGGTTTGGGGGGTCACTGCCTCGCCGTAGAGTTCCGGAAGGCCGTATACGGCTTCGTACAGGAGGTCGGTTTGCTGGTGGGCAAGTCCATACCAACTCTGGTAGACTTGGGGATCCCGCAGGCGGAAATCGGCGCTGAGGTCCACCACTTTGCTGCCAGCCTCAATCAGGGCGGCGCTGAGATCCATAGCCGCACCGTGGGGCACAGCGAGGAATACCACGCGACACGCCCGGCCCAATGCGGCGGCCTCCGGGGCTTGGACCACGATGTCGGCCTCGGGACGGCCGTGGACAAAGGGATAAAGACGGCCCAGCGGCGTACCTGCGTGCTGGCGCGACGTAGCCATGACCAATTCCAATTCAGGGTGCCCCGCCAACAGTCGGACCAATTCCATGCCAGCGTATCCGGTTACCCCCACCAATCCTACGGGGATGCGAGCCATTTCCCCCTCCTTAGCGAGATTTTTGGACGTATTTCATCCGCAGTTCAAACAAGATATCCCGGAGTTGCCGTTCTTCCTCGGAGGTCAGATTACCGGCGGTTTTTTCTTCTAGCATACTGAGAAGATTGATCGTGTGCCGGGCCATATCCAAATTGATCGTTTTTTGGCCGGATTCAGGGTCCGGGACCTCTCCTAGGTGGGCCAATACCGAGGAACTCAGGGACATGACAAAGGTGGTCCAGTCGACTTGGGGCATCATGCTGCCGTGTTCGTCCGTATTGGCCTGGAAATCGAAAGCCTGTTTGGCGTCTTGCCCGGAGGGGGTCGAGTCGTTCTCGCTCATCAAAAATCTCCCTTGATTAGGTGGTTGTATAAGGTGCGCTGGAAGGGGGAAGCCGAAACGTCCGCCATTCGTGTTCGTATGCGGCCAAGGCCGCGGCAAGCCCGGCTTGGAGGTCAATGGTGGCCCCGAGCCGTTGGCAACTCCGGCCCAAGGCGGACAAGCCCGCCAAGACATCCCCCCAGTCGACATATCCCATATGACCGAGGCGGATGATGCGCCCTTTGAGATGTTCTTGGCCGCCGGCCATGATGACGCCGTATTCCGAGGCCGCCAAAGCCAAAACGTCCTGCCCGTCGAGGTCATCAGGGACCCTTATGCTGGTCAATCCCCATGTATAGTGCTCTGGGACCAGGGGGGGCAACCCCATGGCTTCAGCCCCGGCGCGGGCCATTTGGGTCAGTGCCCATTGGCTGCGGTACAGGGAATCCAAGCCGGCCTCCAAAAGGGTTTCCAGGCAGGCTTCCAGCCCGAGAATATGCGCCACCGGCGAGGTGAACAGGGTCTGGTCCGCCTGGTTGCGCTCACGTTCGGCACGAAGGTTGAAATAAAACGGTGGGCGCGGGTGGTCCTCGACGCGTTGCCAGGCCCGCTCGCTGAGGCTGAGCAAGGCCATTCCGGGCGGCAACATGAGTCCTTTTTGGGAACCGGTCAAAAGACAATCAATGCCCCAGGATTCCATGGGGCAAGGCGAGACGCCGACTGCGGAAATGCCGTCCACAACGAGCAGGGTTTCGGCATAGTCCTGCAGGGCCGCGGCCAAAGCTTTAATGGGGTGCAGGACACCGGTGGAGGTTTCCGAGGCCTGCACCAGAACCCCGCGAAAGGGGCCGTGTTCAGCGATCCGTTCGACCACCGCCGCCGGGTCTACGCTGGTCCCCCAAGGCACCTCGACTCGCTCTACAGTAAGGCCGTGGGCTTCGGCGATCTTGGTCCAGCGTTGGCCGAATTTGCCCCCTTCCACGACCAAAACCTTTTCGCCAGGGGCGAACAGATTCGCCACTGCGGCTTCCATAGCTCCGGTCCCGGAACAGGTCAGGGGCAGCACCGGCGAATTGGTGCCGAAAAGTTCTCGAAGCCCGGTTTGGACCCGGTGCATATGGCGTTTAAATGCGGGCTTGCGGTGGTGGATCATGTCCTGGGCCAGGGCCAAGCGGACATTTTCTGGCAAAGGAGTTGGACCGGGGGTCAGCAGTCGTGTTTTGGAATCCATGTTCACTCGCACGGTTGGTGGTTATAAAGATACATCTGGCTTGGGGATTTTGAGGCCAGATTTTTTTGCTGGTGCAAACAGGGCGAGTCTTTGTGCTGCGCCCCGTGGCCGGTGCATGGACAGGGGCCACGCTAATGCGCTTTGGCCCAATTGCCTCCAACGCCCCAATCCACGGCCAAGGGGACGTCCATGTCGGCCACTGAAGACATGAGGCTGGCTACGCGTTTGCCGGCGGCCGTGGCGTTGTCCTTTGGGGCTTCGAGCAGGAGTTCGTCATGGACCTGCAAGATCAGACGGGCTCCGGTGGTGGCGAGTTCCTCGTCCCGGTCCGCTTGGATCATGGCCATCTTGATGATATCCGCGGCACTGCCCTGGACAACGGTGTTGACGGCCATGCGCCGGGCCTGTTGGGCCAAGTTGGTGTTGCGGGAATTGATATCCGGCAGCAGGCGCCGCCGCCCGGCCCAGGTGGTGACGTACCCGTGTTGCTTGGCGCTTTCTTCAATTGTTTCGTAAAACGCGCTGACGCCCTGGAGGCGGTCGAAATAGCGCTGAATAAATGTTTTGGCCGCGTTGAGAGAAATGTTCAGTTCTCGGGAGAGCTTTTGGGGGCCCATACCGTAGAGCAGGCCAAAATTGATGGTTTTGGCCTGCCGGCGGGCCTCGGCGTCGACCTTTTCCGTGCTGATGTCCATGACCACCGCAGCTGTGCGGCGGTGGATATCTTCGCCTTGGGCGAAGGCGTCCAACAAAGTGGGGTCTTGGGAGAGATGGGCGAGCACGCGGAGTTCAATTTGTGAATAATCCGCTGCGACCAGGCGCCACCCGTTTGGGGCCACAAAACATTGACGCATCCGGGGGCCGAATTCGCCGCGGATGGGGATGTTCTGGAGATTCGGGCCGCTGCTGGAGAGCCGGCCGGTGGCCGTGGCCAATTGGTTGAAGTGGGTGTGCAGCCGGGAGTTTGTGTCCACTTTGTGGGGCAATGGCTCGAGGTAGGTGGAACGCAACTTTTCAAGGGTGCGAAAGCGCAAAATTTTCGGGATGATGGGATGGAGGTTGCGCAAGCCCTCCAGGACTTGGCTGGAGGTGGAGGGCACCCCGCCCGGGGTTTTGCGCCCTGGCGGTAATTCCAAATCCTCAAAAAGGACCTGGGCCATTTGTTGACTGGAGCGGAGATTGAATTCCTGTCCGGCTAAGGCGTAAATCGTTTGGGTGAGCTGGTCGAGCTCGTCTTGGACCTCCTGGAGGAAATGGCGGAAGGCGTCGAGGTCTATGCACAGGCCGCGTTTTTCCATTCGGACCAGCACTCCAACCAGGGGCAGCTCGATATCGCGCATCAGGGGGAGGAGTTGGGAGTTTTGCAAATCGCGGCGCAGGATCTGTCCGGCTTCCAGCACGGAAAGGGCCTGGTTGTCGGGATGGGTGCTGAGTTGTTGCTGATAGCGTTGTCGGATTTTCTCCCAGTCGTACGACCGCTGTTCTGGGTCCAAAAGATAGGCCCCGAGGCTGCAATCAAAACAAATGGAGTACGGTAATTGCTCCCAGGCGGTGTCGGCCACCAAGAGGTCTTTAAGGGAGGGCAAAAAGACCCGCGCGGCGTTGCGTAAAGCCTGGACCCATTTTTCCACCGGCCATTGGGGCTGGTACTCCTGGCCGTCATGGGCCAGGATAAAGCCTTGTTCCGCGGGAAAGAGGGCCACCTCCGCATCCACAAGACTCTCGGCTTGCAGCGGGGCGCTACTGGGCGAAATTTTCGCATTGGATTTCGGCTGCGAACGTGCTGCGGATTCCTGGAAAAATTCCCGCGAAAGGGAGCGGAATTCGTATTCTTGGAGGAATGCCCGGAGCGATTCCTGGTCTTGGGAGCGGACGGCAAAGGCCTCAAGTTCGCTGTCCGTGCAGCAGTCGGTCCGCAATCGGGTGAGTTGGCGATAGGTAAAGGCGTCTTCTAGATGGGGGACCAATTTTTCTTGCTCTTTGACGGCAAGGCGTTCGCGGTTATCCCGTAAGGCTTCGAGGCCGGGAAACCGCTTGAGCCATTTTGCGGCTGTTTTGGGCCCAACTCCGGGCACCCCTGGGATATTGTCACTGGAATCACCCACGAGGGCTTGGTAATCGGGCCAGATCTCCGGAGCAAACCCGTACTGCTCGGCGAAGGTTTCTGCAGTGACCACTTTTTCTTGTTTGCCGCTCGGGTCCCAGACGCAGACCTGCGAGGCCAGGCATTGGTTGAGATCTTTGTCTCCGCCGGTGATGACGATGGGGCGCTGGGGCTGGAACCGTTGGGTCAGGCAGGCGATCATGTCGTCGGCCTCAAGGCCTTCCGGCACTTCATGGGACAGGCCTAAAATGCCTACGAGGCGTTGCAGCGGTTCGATTTGGGCAGCCAAATCTTCAGGCATTTTGGGCCGCTGGCCCTTATAGCTCGGCAAGAGTTCATGGCGGAAGTTCGGGCCTTTGCCGTCCAAAAAAAAGCGGGCGTAGCGCGGCTGCTCTTCGTTGAGCAGTTTCACCAGCAAGCGTGTGACAATGTACAAGGCGTTGGTGGGGAAGCCGTCGGAACGTTTCAGATCCGGATAGGCATAAAACGCCTTATAGATATACGCGCTGCCGTCTATGAGATACAGCGGCTCCTCTTTCCAGCCCATACGTGTTTTTAAGGCGGTCATGGCAATGCCTACCTCGGCTTCTTAGAGGATGGGGAAGGGGTATTTGGGGCCTTGTCAGCCCGTTGCACTTTGGTCGTAGGGGTTTCGGGCCCGGAATCATTTTGTTCTGAAGGCGATTTCGAGTTTTTGGGGGATTTTTTGCAATTTTCCAACCGCTCCCAGATGAATTGTTGCGGATGGTGCTCCCCGAGATTCTTCATGGGCACTTCGGCTCGGGCCATGGATTTGTGCCCTCCGGCCGAGCCGACGTCGTTAAAGAGCTGCTGGGCCATTTTGCCCATATCCCGACGCAGGCCGTCGCCCCGGAAGACATTGATCAACTTTCCTTCGTTGACCCCGCTGACGATGGTCCAGGAAATGCCGTGGACCCGGAGAAAAAAGTCCGCCAGGATAACTAAGATATCCGAGGAGTCGACTTCCCCCATATAGGCTGTCAGGCCCTCGCCCATGACCCGCATCTTGCGAAAGGCCTGGGAAAAATACTGCAACCATTCGATACGGAATTCGCTGCGCACGATTTTGCGCAATAGTAAATGGTTGGCGTATTTGCTTAGATAACGGAAGGCTTTGACGTCGGCGTCGTGGAAATTGCGTTCAAAGCTCTGGGTATCGGTCTTGATGCCGTACAGTAAGGCGGTGGCCAAAAGTTTGCCCGGTTTGATCCCGGCGTTGTATAAAAATTCGGTCATCAGGGTCGAGTTGGCGCCGTATTGGGGGCGGATTTCGCTAAAAACCGCGTTGACTGGATATTCCGGACTTTCCGGGTGGTGGTCGATGACCAGGGAAAAGGTGTAGTCGGCAAAGGCTGGACTGTGGTGGGGTTGGGAGTCCACCAATGCGAATTTGTCGTATTGCGCGGCCATAAGCGGAGTGACTCGCTGTATAGGAATGCGCAGATATTTGACCATGGCCAGGTTGTCCGGCCGGGAGATTTCATTGACCATACCCAGTCCCACCGCTTGAACCCGGTTGGCCAGCAAACGCTTCAAGGCCATGGCTGAGGCCAGGGCGTCCGGGTCGGCCACACAGAGAATAAGCCAGCGGTCGTTTTTTTTGAGCTGGCCCAATAGGGCTTGGACCCGTTCATTAAGGCGTCGGAAATATGACATATACGCTCACGACAGTGGTACGGTTGCCTGCGGGGCAAGCACGGCGTTTTACATCAGCTTGAGTTGGGTGGTGGTCTGTTTTTTCTTGGCTACCACGGTCTTCGCGTTCACCACTTCCGAAGGGAGGGTGTGCAGGAACCGACTGGGGCGATTGTGCAATGTCCGGCCGTAGAGCCGCCTTTGTTGGGCATGACTCAGATAAAGAAACTCTTTGGCTCTGGTCAAGCCAACGTAGAAAAGCCTCTTTTCCTCCGCTACCCGGCTGGTCGTCAAGTCGTTCCTTGCGGTGTCGTCTCCTAGGCCCGGTCCGGCAAAGGGCATGATCCCCTCTTCCAAGGCGGGCAGGAAGACCGCAGTGAATTCTAGGCCCTTGCTGGCATGCAGGGTCATGATCCGGACCTTTTCTACACGGTGTCGGACGGTATCCAGGCTGTCCTGTCGGGCCAGCCAGGTCAATACCCGTTCCCAATCGCCCAGTTCGGCAAACGTGCGTTTGAGGGCCTGAAAAGCCTTGCTGTCCCAAAAAAGGGGATCCACGGGGCCCTCTTGGGCCCAAAAGGCGGCCATAGCGGCCGGGCCTTGTTCGAGCACCATGGGGGGGCAATGCCAAGGGGCGTCCACCGGGCGGCCGAGGGCGGCGCGCACGGTGTCCAACACGCTCTGAATCCGGGAATCGCGCCAAAACGGTTCTTCTTCGGGCACGGAACAGGGCAGCCCGGCCTGGTCCAAACTGTGGGCCAGCGGCTGTAAAAGCGCCCGGGTGCGAACCAAAATAGCAATGTCTCCGGGGGAAGTCGTGCCGGTATCGCCGCCGTCGGCTTGGCTGTGGGCGGTGGCCCCGAGCAGGCTGCGGACCTGTTCGGCGATCCAGGCCGCTTCCCGCCATGCGTTGGGGGTGGCGCAGTGCACGATGGCTCCAGCGGGAGGGTTTGGGCCGGGGCGTAAGGGCCGCTCAGGGAAAACGGCACCGGCGGCCTGGATAATGGCCCGGGCCGAGCGGTAATTCTGGGCCAAATGCAAAGAGTGTAGCCCGGGCCAGTTCAGGCTGAGTTTGGCGGTGGCCTCATTGATGGCGCCCCGGAAGCCGTAGATGGATTGGTCCGGATCCCCGATGCCGAAAAAACCGTGGCCCTGCGGAGCGGCGAGGGTTTGTAAAATGTCAAGCTGTAGGCCGGTGAGGTCCTGGATTTCGTCGACTAAGATATGCTCCCAGCGTTGTTGGGGGGCGGCTTGTAGCCGGGTGCGCCACTCGTCCAACAGGTCGGTATAATCGACCACGCCCCGTTTCGCCTTGGCCGCACGATAGGCGGCCTCCCCAGGAACCTCCTCGCGTTGTGTGCTTCCTGCTTCCCGAGTGAGCTGGCATTGGATCCAGTGACGTCGGCCTTCGGAGCGCTCCTCTGGGTCCAGTCCGGCACAAAAAAGATTTCGGGCGTCTTCTTCGCTCAATAAGGCCGGTTCCCGACCGTGGTTTTGGGTGTAGGCGGCATAGGCCAGGCTGTGGAGAGTGCCGGCCTGGACCGGCGTTGTGCCCAGGGCCTGGAGGCGGCGCCGGAGTTCCTGGGCTGTGGCCCGGGTAAAGGTGAGCAAAAGGACGGACTCGGGGGAGGTGCCGGTTTCGAGGAGACGCTGCACTCGGGCCAAGAGGGTTCTGGTTTTGCCTGTCCCCGGGCCGGCCTGGACGATAACCGGGCCGGGGCCGGCGCTGACGGCCGCTTCTTGTTCGCTGTTCAGCCTGGGCGGTTTCGTACCTGCAGATGGCCCCGATTCCGGTGGCTGGGGATCAGCTGTTTCGGAGGAACACGTGGGTTGTGCCTTTGAACTGGACGTCTGGGAAATAAGACTGCGGCCGTGGTGCATCTCACGGCGCTCGGCTTCGGTAAAGACGTGGATTTGGCCGTAATGGCCGTCAAACCCTGGTTGGCGCTGCACTTGGCCCGCGCGCATGCGGTGGATTGCTTCGGCTAAGGCCGGCCAGTAGCCCCGGATGTCTTCGGTCGGGGTGTGGCGCAACAGCGTCAATTCCGGACCGAAGCGGTCCAAAAGGCGGCAAAATTGGGCTTGGACCCGTTTGCTTTTGGGACCGACACCGAGCAATTCCGACAGGATTTCCGGCAAGGGGATGAGGGAGACGAAATCGGGATGATCAGTGGGGCGCCGGGGCTGGTCGCGGTCGGCGAGTTCAAAAATGCGGTTGAGGACACCGACGGTGACCGGCCGGCCACAGACCGGACAGATTCCGTTATGGGCCCGAGTCTGCCGCGGGTCCCAGCAGAGGCCACATTTGCGGTGCCCGTCATGGTGGTATTTGCCTTCTTCGGGGAAGAATTCAAGGGTGCCCTGGAAGATGCCGCTTTTCCGGTCGCGCAAGCCCTCGCGGAGGGATTCGAATTCCGCGGGGCCTCGGAATAGAGTTGCCTCCCGAGCGAGATTGGCCCCGGAGTGGGCGTCGGAATTGGAGACCAAGCTCAAGTGGTCCAGGGCCGACCAATGCCAGTTCATGGCCGGGTCCGAGGAGAGGCCGGTTTCCACGGCAAAGATATGCTCTGTCAGGCTCCCGAAACACTCCTGTAGGGTGTTGAAGCCGGATTTGGACCCGAACAGGGAAAACCACGGCGTCCAAATATGCGCTGGGACCACAAAGCCGAGGGGGTCGGTTTCCAGGACTATTTCCAACAGGTGCTCTGAATCGAGCCCCAAAATGGGTCGGCCGTCCGCTTCCAGGTTGCCGACCTGATCTAGGCGTTCGTTAAAACGGCGCACGGCCGCAAAATGGGGAAAATAGACCAGATTATGGACTTTGCGTACCGCACCGTGGCGCTTGTAAATGGAGCTGATTTCTGTGCCGAGCATAAAGCGCGGCGCACGGGCAATTGGGGTTTCCAGCCAGGGCAGCTCCGCGTCGAGTCCAGCGGGGTCTTTGAGCCGTAAAAGCCCATGGCCGTCTTCCTCAAGCTGCTCTTCGAGCAATTCCAGCCAGCCCGGATGGGTGAAATCTCCGGTGGCCAGAAGGTCAATACCTTTGACCCACCCCCAGGCGGCTAAATGGCGGGGGGTGAGCTGCTTGCTGGTGGCCCGGGAGTATTTGGAATGGATGTGCAGGTCGGCGTAATAGGTTGCTGTGTCAGGCATGGCAGGGTCCTTTTTTTCAGCGATGCGGGGCGCCTAAGCTGTTTTAACGATGTCTAAGGAGAGAAGCCATGGGGTCCGAAAGCTGGAACACCGTACACAAGGCCACGAATCGACTCAGCTTTGGCGGAGATCTGGCCCGTTTTGTCCCCCAGGCCGATGGAAGGGGGGAGGTGCGCTACCCCTTGGAGCGGCGGGCGTCCGTGAAAGATGTTCTGGAATCCCTCGGGGTACCGCATACCGAAATCGGTTCTTTGAGTATCAACGGGCAATGGGCCGATTTCGAAACACTTTTGCGCCCTGGTGACAGCGTCCTTGTTTTGCCGCCGCTGCCGCCCGTAGATGTAACGCGGCCGTCGCGATTGCATAATGTTCCAGCCACATGGCGCTTTCTGGTGGATGTGAATGTGGGCAAATTGGCCCGCATGTTGCGTATGCTCGGGTTCGATGCCGCGGACAATCCGGTTGAGAACGATGCGGACTTGGCCGCCCGCGCCGTGGCCGAGCAACGCATCGTGCTTTCCAAAGACGCTGGGCTGCTCAAGCGCAAAGCTGTAGTCTGGGCCCGGCATTTGCGCAGCGAGGATCCCCAGGCCCAGCTTCGAGAAGTGGTTTGGTTTTTCGGGCTGGCCCGGCAAAGTGCGCCCTTTACTCGTTGCTTGCGCTGCAATGTTGCCTTGGAGCGGGTGGATAAGGCAGCCATTGCCCACCGCCTCTTGCCCAAAACCAAACGGTATTACCACGAATTTGCCCGCTGTCCCGAGTGCGACCGATTGTACTGGCGCGGTTCACACTATGCGCAAATGCACAAGTGGTTGGGGGCCATGGAGCCTTCCGCGTTAGGCGCGCTCCCTTTTTCTGCTGTACACGGGGCGTGATGCAAGACGTGTCGGCTCCATCGCGCCTGAGCCAGTAGGGCCGCGCCAGACAGAGGGCCTTTATGGATTCACGCTTAGGGTATAGCGCAAGCCGAATTGCAGGGACCAGCCGTTGTCCATGTCCCAGGTATCTTTTTTGTCCCCGTGGGGGTCAAATATCGTGTATTCGCGATTGAAATGGTAGCGCGGCGTGAACTCGAGACGCCAGGAGCCATTGTTCTCCCAGCCCAAAACCGGCCCCACCGACCAATCCTCGATTTCCAGATAGCCCGCAGAGACCACCGGACTGTCATCGGCTAAGCGCGCCAGCCGGTTGTGGTTTTGCAGCTCGACTCCAGCCCAGATCCCATTGTCCCAACTGTGCCGCAGCCGGGTTTCCGGGACGCCTAACCGCACGCTCCAGCCGCTTGAGGCCTGGCCTCGCCACGCGAGGCTGGCCACAGGCAGTACACGGGTGCGGAGTGGATGGGCTGTCACCCCGGCCCCGAGGGCGAGGCGCCAATCCGGGCAGGGGTGGTAGCTCACGGCGCCCCCGGCGTCGGCCTGGAAACTGCGACCGGGTTCCTGCTCAAATGTGGCCCGGCCACCCAACCGGGTGAACCATCCCCAATGCTGGGTAAACGTTCCCTGGCGACGCCAATGCGCCCCCACCTGATGCAGGCTCTCCCAAGGCGTCGCTGTGTCCCATCCAAGATCCCTCGCAGAGTCCCAGTCGAATTGGTCCAACCGGTAGCTAAGCGTCCAATCCCGCCATTGGGTGCGTATGTGGTAGGCTTGACGGTTTACGGAGGCCTCAGTGCCCTGAATATCCTGGGCAGCCCCGAGGTCGGCGCCTACCTGCCACTGCAGGGGGGCGCCTGCTGATTGGGCCCACAACGGGCAGACGGTGCACACGAACCAGGCCAGGGTCAAAAGGGCGCTTCGTAAAACCATTGGCTGCTCGCTTTGTTGAAATTTGTAATCGGGAATCCGGTCCAGAATTTCTCCCACAAGCGGTACAAAGAGCGCAATGCTCCTGTTGCGCTCAGCAGCGACCAGTCGCCATGCGCCTCAGAAGGCTCTGCTTTTTCTATGGGCGCAGTGCGAGCGTCCATTCCGGGGGGAAATCCCGGGAGCGCGTTCTGGCACAATGTTCACGACGTCAGCTCGTCCGTTAGCAGAATTTCACGCCTCACCCCGGTCTGCTGGCGGATTCAAGCACAAGAGTTCCAGCGATACCTTTCCCCAGGTTCGAGCGCAAGCAAAGCAGCTATCCCGGAGTCGGAGATCCGATTTTGGGAGCGGCTTCGGTCTTCTTTTTTCGGGTTCAGGAACGGGCAGGTGCTCAAAAAAACATGGACATAGATTATTATGTATTGTAGGGCATAAAACGCGTTGTAAGCGGTCACCGTGTGGGATTGGAAAGTGAAACCCTGGGAGGGGAGCTATGCAAAAAATCTTTCTTTGCCTCGTTGTTCTCGGCCTTTCACTGATCCTAGCTGGTAGTGTCGCGGCGGAACAAAAGGTGTTGACCATGTCCACCACGACCTCCACCCAGGCCTCTGGGCTGTTGGATGTGCTCTTGCCGGCTTTCAAGGAGGATACCGGTATCACGGTCAAGGTCATTGCCAAGGGCACCGGCGCGGCCATCCGTGATGGCAAGGACGGCAATGTGGACGTTATCTTTGTGCACGCCAAAAACCGGGAAAAGCATTTCGTTGACGAGGGCTACGGCACCAAACGGTATGCGGTGATGCACAACGATTTTATCATCATCGGCCCTGAAGATGACCCCGCGGGCATCAAGGGTATGAGCAACGTGCAAAAGGCCCTGGAAAAGATCGCCGACGCCGGCGCGCCCTTCGTCTCCCGCGGCGACGACAGCGGCACACACACCAAGGAGCAGATCCTGTGGGAAAGCAGTGATGTAGCCTTGGAAGAAGTGACCAAGAGCATCGTCGAAGGTGGTAGCAAAACAGAGCTGAGTTATGTTCAGCCGGAGCAGACCAGCACAAACTGGTACTATTCCATCGGCCAGGGCATGGGCAAGACGGTCACTTTCGCTGAAGAAAAGCAGGCCTATACGCTTGCAGACCGCGGTACCTATATCAAAAACAAGCTTGGTCGCGACGTTGGGTTGGATCTGCAGGTTGTCTGTGAAGGGGACGAAGAACTCTACAATCCCTACGGTGTCATTCCGGTCAACCCGGAGCGCTATCCAGAGGTCAAATTCGATCTGGCCAAGCAGTTCGCGCAGTGGCTGGTCTCCGAACCGGGCCAGTCCGTGATCGCCAATTACCGGTTGCACGGCAAACAGCTTTTTTATCCGGACGCCATGCCCAACGTGCAATAGGCCCGAAAGTGGTAGGTTCAAGTCCCAGGGTTCTCCTGGGCCTTGCGTTCTTTTTGGAAAACGGGCACGGGCCTGCTTATGCAATTTTTCCTCGACAGCCTGCGTTCGGCGCTTTTGCTTATTCGGGATTTGGACCCCGAATTGGTGAACATTGTGGGGGTATCGCTCAAGGTGAGCCTCGCCTCGACGCTGTTGGCCGCTCTGCTCGGCGTTCCCTTGGGGTTCGCTGTGGCCATGGCCCGATTCCCTGGCCGTCGCGGGGTCATCACCCTTTTTAATACCCTCTTGGCCGTGCCTACCGTGGTTATCGGGCTTGTGGTGTATACCTTCATTTCCCGCCGGGGGATTTTGGGCGAATGGGAACTTTTATATACCCAAACGGCGATCGTTATCGGCCAAACCCTGCTTGTCTTGCCCATTGTGGCCACCTTCACCATTTCCGCTTTAAGTCGTATTGATACCCGCTACCGTAAGGCTGCCCTGACTCTGGGGGCCAACACCTGGCAGGCGGCCCTCTTGGTGCTACGCGAGGCCCGCTACGGCATCGGTGCGGCAGTGGTGGCCGCCTTTGGCCGGGCCATCGCGGAAATCGGGGTGGCCATGATGCTTGGCGGCAACGCCCGTGGGTTCACCCGGACCATGACCACGGCTATGGCCCTGGAGTACGATAAAGGGCAATTCGTTCTCGCCGTGGCTCTGGGTGTGATTTTGCTCAGCATCAGCCTTGTCGTGAATATTGTCTTAAACATCTTTCAGGGACGCTTGGAGAAGTAGATGCTCTTTGTCGGACGTCACCTGCGCAAGGTATACGGCCAGCGCCGGGTATTGGATCTGGGACATTTCGGCCTTGAGCCCGGGCGTATACACGGCCTGCTTGGTCCCAACGGGGCCGGCAAAACTACGCTTTTGCACATACTGAGTTTTTTGGACCGCCCCACGAGCGGGACGCTGTTGTATAATGGTTCCCCGGTGGATTTCCAGTCTTCGAGGCAATTGCGTCAACTCCGGCTCGAAGTCGTCCTCCTCGACCAGCATCCTCTTCTGTTCACTTCTTCGGTGGAAGCCAATGTCGGCTACGGCTTGAAAATCCGCGGGATGCCCAAAGCGAAGCGGCGGCGGATCGTGGAGCACAGCCTGGATCTGGTGGGTATGCGCGATTTTTTACAGGCCAAGGCGTGGCGATTGTCCGGCGGGGAGACCCAGCGGGTGGCTCTGGCCCGGGCCCTGGCCTGTTCCCCGAAGGTGTTGTGCCTAGATGAACCCACGGCCAGTGTGGATGTGGAACATCAAATCGCTTTGGAGCGCATCGTGCGGGACGTCCATGCCGAGATGGGCATGAGCATCATCTTGTGTACCCACGATCAGCGCTTAGCGGCCCAATTGGTGCAACAAACACTGTATCTTTTTGACGGTCAGGTCAGTGACAATTTGTATGAAAATGTGTTTTCCGGACAGGTGCTGACTGCGGCGGATGGCACGAGGCAGTGCCAATTGGCCCCGGGACTGACTTTGCCGCTCCAGCAGGGCCAGGAGGCCGGATATGTCAAGATTTCCCTGAACCCGAAGCGCTTGTTTTGTAGCCTCCCCGGGGTTGAAAAAGACACAGCGCTGCGTCTTTGGCCGGGACGCATTACACAAATTAGCGAGGCCGGGGAATATATCCGATTGCAAGTGGATGTCGGGCTGCCCCTCAATGTGCTGCATCCAAAAACACCGGCCCGGGAAAACGAGTGGCGCATCGGCGAAACAACGCTGTTGCGGGTACCTGCTGAGGCAGTGCATGTTCTGTGAGCGCCCTTACGACTCTGGTGCCCAAGAGCTGCAGCGGCTGTGCAGGGAAATCGTGACCTTCAGCTGAGCACGAACAGTACCAAAAATCGTCTTGGTCATGACGTGAAGTGGTGACCAGCGCTTTCCAACTTTTGGTTTTTTTGACACTCCCGGACTGTGCGGTCCGGGAGTGTTTTGTTTGACCTCACTGATTTCCTGAGGACCGCAATTTTTGGCTTTTGGATGGCCCCCGGCAGATTCCGAGGGGCTTGGCTGCAGGCTTGGAAAAGCCGCCCTCTGGATCTTTGAATGAGGCCGGTTCCAGGCATTTGTTTTCGTTCAGGAAGGAAAGGTCAGGGACATATTTGTGGGGCGAAACGTGATCCCCTGGCGTGCGTTGGGCGGGTCTGTGATAGCTCATGTATGCAGGAAGGATTCCAGGCTGGGTGAAAAATCCGAAACCGGGGGGTGGCAATGGAGTTTTTACGGATTGAGGCTGTACTCAACCCCATGTCCGTTTAATTTTACAAGACGTTTAAGATGGGCTTTGATTAAGGTTTGACTTAATTGAATTCGAAATTTATAAATTGAATCTGCTGGGCCGGATACTGCTTCCAGCAACGGCGACAAGGAGTTCGGTATGCCCCAGGAAGTATTGTCGCGATTGAAAGCCTTGAGCCACGCAACCCGCTTGGCCATGCTCGAGTTGCTGCGGCCGGGGCCGCTGTGCGTGGGCGCCCTCGCCCGGACTTTAGGGGTGAGCGAAGCGGCCACGTCCCAGCATCTGCGCATCCTGCGCGAAGCGGGGTTCGTCAAAGGCGAAAAGCAGGGCTATTGGACACATTACGCCCTGCAGCCCGAGGCGTTAGACCAGCTCGCCCAGGCCCTGCGGGAAATGGCCCGCCGGCCGGAACCGCTTCACGTCGCCCCTGAGGACCCGGAACCTCGGGAGACAACCTCAACCGCGCCCCTGAATCCTGAATCAGGTTCGGGGCCGTAAGTACCTTTGATTCATGAATACAAGAAACACGCTAAGGAGGTACGCCATGAGCGAAACCAATTGTTGCCAGAAGCCGGAACACCTCAAAGACCGTCCGCAAACCTGCACCCCGGAACAAATCCGCATCTGTCACGGTCCCAACGGCGACCATCCCTGCACCTGTGAGCAGGGGGAGACGTCAGAGGACTCCTGATCACCTCTATGAAATCCTGCCCGGCCAGAACCCCGGCCGGGCAGTGCACGTTCTGCCCCCAGGATGGATCCCATGAGTTTTGTTTTGTTCTGCGCAATCCTGGCCATTGCCGCGGTTTTGACCATGGTCGGCCTCGGCGGTGGGCTCATTTTTTCTCCCCTGTTTGTTATTATCGGCCTGCCCAAGACCGCCGCGGCCTCGGCCTCGCTCTTTCTCAATCTTCTTGCCGCTGGATTTATCACCGGCATGATCGTGGCCCAAATCCTGAAATGGGAGAAACTGAACGTATGACCCAAGCGCTGCACGTTACCGACCTGGCCAAATGTTTTGACGAAGTCCAGGCCGTGGCCGATGTCTCGTTTTCCGTGGAGCAGGGAGAGCTCTTCGGCTTCCTGGGCCCCAACGGAGCGGGGAAAACCACGACTATCAATATGCTCACCGGGCTGGCCCGCCCCGATTCCGGAACCATGACCATCGGCGGGCTGGATTGTACCCGGCGCCCCAGATCAGCCCAACACCTCATCGGCGTAGTTCCGGACGAGAGCAATTTGTATCCCGAACTTACCGGCTTCGATAATCTCTGCTTCTGTGCTGCCCTGTTCGGCCTGCGGCAGCAAGAGCGGCAAACAAAGGCGCGCAAGCTCTTGGATGATTTTGGTTTGCGCCAAGCGGCTGACCGTAAATTCGGGACCTATTCCAAGGGCATGAAGCGCAAGTTGACCATCGCCGCCGGGCTTATCCACCAACCCCAGATACTGTTTCTGGATGAACCGACCACGGGAATCGATGTTGCCAGCGCCCGCCAGTTGCGGCAGCTGGTGGCTGATCTGAACCATTCCGGGACCACTATCTTCCTGACCACCCATTATATCGAGGAGGCCGAACGCCTTTGTGACCGCATCGCCTTTATCGTCTCTGGGCGGATTGTGCAGATCGATAGTGTGGACAACCTGCTCCAACCCCTGCAGGCCAAACATGTAATGCAGATCACCTACGAAGAGGCGTTAAACGGAATACAAACAAACCTTATAGAGGCTTTTCCCTATCTGGAGTTCTCCACTCCCAAAAATGATGTTTTGCAAGTGGAATCGAACAAACCGATCCAGGCCGGAGCTGTGGTCCACTTCCTGGAAGAAAAGGGGGTGGAAGTGACTGAGGCCCGCAAGGTCAAACCTTCCCTGGAGGATATCTTTGTGCGTATCACCGGGATCGAAGCTGAGAGCATGTATACAGGGCAGACCGATGGAGGTGGGAAATGAAGCTATGGATCGCTTTTCTCAGCATCTTGTGGAAAGATATGCGCACCTATTATCTCAAGCCCCCGAACATCAGCTGGGGACTCATCTTTCCCCTGGCCTGGGCCGCCATGTTCTTCATCAAATCCGGCAGCGGCCTGGGCAGCATCCCGTCCTTGCTCCCGGCAGTGGTGGCCGTGTCCATCCTGTTCGGGACAACCTCCATGCTGGCGGTGACTGTTACCTTTGAGAAGAAGCAGCGCTCTTTTGAGCGGCTCCTGGTAGCCCCCATTCCCTTGGAGCTGTTGATGTTGGCCAAAACTAGCGGGGCCATTTTCTTTGGCATTGTCAATGCTTTTGTTCCGGTGGTTATGGCCGGATTTCTGATGGATCTCTCCCAGGTGGCCTGGATCGCCTTTATCCCTGCTGTGGTCTTGATTTCCGTGAGCTCCACGTTTCTGGGCCTGTTCATTGCCGTGGCCGTAAGCGAAGTATTTGAGGCGCAAACATTTTCCAATTTTTTCCGTTTCCCCATGATTTTTCTTTGCGGGCTGTTTTTCCCCATTGAGCAACTGCCCGTCTTGCTTAAGCCGGTATCTTTTGCCCTGCCTCTGACCTATGGCGCAGACGTCCTGCACGGTTCTGTGCATGGGGACCATCTCATGCCTTACACTCTTGACTTGGTTATTCTGACTGCTTTTTGCTTGGGACTGTTTTTCCTCAGCCTGCGCAATATTCGCAGGAACTGGATTGTCTGATCCTTGGCCATTGCCCCAGCTATTGATCTCTCGTGCGTATTCAAGACCGATTCTTCCCAGCTTTCAGCCTTGCCGATGGCAACCCCCTCGCACTCTGTGCGCATTTACACGTCTCCAGACAATGCGATCAGTGCCGGCGATGGATTTCGGCCAGGGCGGGGACATGCTCCAGCCCATGGCCGTGGCTGCGATCGGCGGATTGGGAATGGAAATCCTGGTGGCCCTGTTCTTGATGCCCTGCATGTACGTGGTTGTGGGCAAAAATGCACGCGAATGACGTGTTCATGGCTTCAAGCGCGAACTTGGGGCACAAAACAACAAAAAGCCCCATTGCGGCGTTTATCCCCCCGGACAAAAAAACCGGAGCACCAATGGCACTCCGGTTGGGAAGGAGGTAGAGGACGGAAAGGTATTAGACGATCTTGTGGCAGAACCACCAATCGTAGCAGTCGGCTTGCGCTTTGCGTTCTTTGGCGGTTTTGTGATCTGTGGCCGGGGGAATGATGACCCGGTCGCCAAGGATCTCGTTGTTTGGCCAGCCGGCGGGGCAGGCCACACCTTTGTCATCAGACATCTGCAAGGCTTTGACCGTGCGTAGGATTTCATCCATGTTCCGGCCTACTTCCTGGGGATAATAGAGCATGGTCCGCAGGTTGCCTTCCGGATCGACGATAAATACGGCCCGGACGGTGTTGGTGCCCTTGCCGGGATGGACCATGCCCAGGGTCGAGGCCACTTTGCCCATATCGTCGGCGATGACCGGAAATTCGATATCTTCGTCAAAGGTCTCCTTAATCCAATCCAGCCATTTAATGTGCGAAAAGACCTGGTCAATGGAGAGCCCGATCAGTTCGCAGCCGATATCCTTGAATTCCTGGCTGCGTTGCTGGAAGGCCACGAATTCGGTGGTGCAGACCGGGGTGTAATCCGCGGGATGGCTGAACAGCACGAACCATTTTCCGGCGTAATCGCCGGGGATATTCATGGTTCCCTGGGTGGTGACCACTTCGAGGTGGGGCATTTTTTCGCCGAGAAGGGGGATGGTGTTTTCCATTTTTGACCTCCAGTTGTTTTTAAAAACGATAATCATTATCAATTGCGCTGAGACCCTTAGAGCATACCCGGACAGGCTTTGTAAACCCCTTGGCGGCAAAAATGTGTAGGAAAAAAAGAGTTGGTCCTTCTCCAGGCCTGCCTGGCCTTTATACACACTTCGCACAGTGGGCTAAAGGTAAATGTCATTATTCAACCACCCCTTGCGTCCCCTCCTTGCTAAGGAGTGGAGTCGTAACCGTCTGATTTAGCGCTCAATCTTCGATTCCGGTCCTTGGCACACAGGATGGGTTTTACTGCTCATTGGACAAATACCCTCGGTTTTCTTCATTCCCCTCTTGGCAAGGAGGGGCCAGGGGTGGTTGGGATGATGACTCTGAAACCTCATATTTTCAGTACTTTATAGCGCCACTGTGGTAAGAGTGTGCCATGCTCAGCCAGGCCTGCAGGGGGACCGTAGAGCCGGCTAGCGGGAGGTCAGGCCGTATTTGCGCAATTTGTACTGCAGGGTGCGTCGGCTGATGCCCAGCGCCTGAGCGGTGCGCTCCCGGTGGTGCCCGTTGCTCTCTAAGGCCT
>JBNJGM010000005.1:24382-48887 GCA_051747685.1 Thermodesulfobacteriota bacterium
TCAGGCCGTATTTGCGCAATTTGTACTGCAGGGTGCGTCGGCTGATGCCCAGCGCCTGAGCGGTGCGCTCCCGGTGGTGCCCGTTGCTCTCTAAGGCCTGGCGTATGGCCTGTTTTTCGGCGCCGTTCAGGGTTACCTCGCCCGGAGAAGCGTTCGCGGTCGCCCCTTCAGCAGGAGCCTGGCTTTTGACCTGCGGCGGCAGGTCCTCTGTTGTCAGCGAAGGGGCTGAGGAGAGGATCAGGGCCCGTTCCAGGACATTTTCCAACTCTCGGACATTGCCCGGCCAGGTGTAGTATTGCAAGGCGTGGAGAAAAGGCGGTGTGGCCCGGGGAGGGCGGCGTTTATTTTTTGTGGCCAACTTGTCCAGAAGGTGCGCGGCCAGCAAGGGGATGTCTTCCACCCGTTCCCGCAACGGCGGGAGCCGTATTTCCAGGACATTGAGTCGGTAGTATAAGTCCTGGCGGAAGCGTTGTTCGTGAACGGCGTGCTCCAGATCCTGATTGGTGGCCGCAATGATCCGGACATCGACTTCTTGGGGACGGATGCCGCCCAAGGGTTCGATGAGCCCCTCTTGTAAGGCCCGCAAGAGTTTGGCTTGCAGGGGCAGGGCCATTTCTCCGATCTCGTCCAAGAAAAGCGTTCCTTGGTGGGCGAGCTGGAAACGTCCAGGTTTATCCTTGGCCGCTCCGGTGAAGGCCCCTTTGGCGTAGCCGAAAAGTTCGCTCTCGAGGAGATTTTCGGGCAAGGCCGCGCAATTGACCTTAACCAGCGGCCCTGAAGCGCGATGGCTGGCCCTGTGCAGGGCGTCGGCCACCAATTCTTTGCCGGTGCCGGACTCCCCCTGCACGAGCACTGTGGCCTCACTCGGGCCCACTTGGCGGATAAATTCGAAGACGCCTTGCATGGCCTGGCTTTCCCCGACCAGTTGGCTCCCGGCCACTGGTGGCTGGGCTTCAGGCCCCTCGTGGCGCAGATAGCGGCTGTATTCCAGGGCCCGTTCGAGCACCGTGGCGATCTCTTCGTTGTCCGCTGGCTTGGCCAGAAAGTCGAAAGCCCCGATTTTCATGGCCTCCACGGCGGTGTCTACGGTCCCGTAGGCGGTGAGCATGACCACCGGTATGTGCCGCTGCGCGGCCTGTAAGCGGGACAGGACCTCCACCCCGCTTAACCCCGGCATGCGTATATCCAATAAAATGACCTGCGGATCGCTGGAGGCAGCCAAGGCCAGGGCCTGTTCGCCGTTCGCGGCCTCCTCGACCTCCCACCCCCGCTCTTCCAATACCGCCCGGAGCATCAGACGTAAGGCCTGTTCGTCATCGACCACCAGCACTCGGGTCGAATTGCTGTGTTCCGTTGGTTC
Source organism: Thermodesulfobacteriota bacterium (assembly GCA_051747685.1). GTDB lineage: Bacteria > Desulfobacterota > Desulfovibrionia > Desulfovibrionales > Desulfohalobiaceae > Desulfohalobium. The sequence continues at coordinate 25,743 of JBNJGM010000005.1, forward strand.
CACGTTCCTGCTCCTTTACGCATTGTCGGTGAAGTTGATTCGACTTTCGACCCAAGGGGGCCTTTTAAAACGGGTTCATGTTGTGGGCAAATCGGACTCAGGCGGGAACGCCGGGAAAAACAACGCGACTTCGGTGCCGCGGTCCGGTGTGGAGTGGATCTCTAAGCTCCCGCTGTGGTCACGTATAATTCGGTGCACAAGGGCCAAGCCGAGCCCGGTACCCTGATCTTTAGTGGTGAAAAACGGCTCCAAGGCCTGCTCCCGGGTTTCCTGGTCCATCCCGTGCCCGGTGTCTCGCACACAGACCCATACTCCGGCGGTGCGGGAAATGGAGGCCAAGGTGATTGTGCCTCCCTGGGGCAGGGCGCTGACGCTATTTAAGATAAGATTGAGCAAAATACGGCGTAACCCTTCCGCATCGGCCCAAACGTGGTCGGTTTCAAGCTCCAAAGTCAGGGTGACCCCGTGCTGCTTGAGATCAAAACCCAGCAGTCGTTCCAGGTCCTCGGCCAGGGCATGGAGGGATAGCGTTTTGGGGTGCGGGGGCTGGGGCCGGGCCATGTAGAGCAGATCAGTCACCACCCGGTTGAGTCTGTCGGCTTCGCGGACCATGGTTTGGGCGTACGTGTGGGCCTGGTCCTCTGGAGCGAATTTGCCGGCAAAATATTGGGCAAAACCACGCAGGGCGCTCAAGGGATTACGGATTTCGTGGGCCAGTCCAGCGGCCAAACGGCCGATGGTCGCCAATTTGCGTGTTTCTTCGAGATCCTTTTCCAATTCGGCCAGTTCGGTGCGGTCCCGCAATAACACCAGAGTGCCGGCCGCTCCCTCCGGTGTTTGTAGGGGGACGCTGACCGCCTCCACTTCTTTGTGATCCAAGCGGAATTTTGTCCACTTTTGCGGCAGTTCCGGTTCGGCGTCTCCTGGGTGGCTGAACGCGGGGACTATATCCTGCCATTGGCGGCCGATGATCGTTTGGGGGGAAGCGGCAAAAAGCAGGGTTGCCCCGCGGTTGACGCTTTGGATGTATCCAGTGTTGTCCAGGGTCAGCAATGCTTCGGGCATGGTATCGAGAAGCGCGGTTTGGAAATTTTCCAGAACAGTGACGCGGTGGCCCTGCTGGCGCCGACGGAGGTAGGCTAGAGCCAATCCCCACAGGGTCAAGGCGACCACCAAAATATACCCGGATTGGAGAATGGCGTTGCGTTTGTAGCGCGAATACAGCGCCAAATGTTCTTCTATGTTCAAGCCAAGGACAAGAAATGGCGGGGATTGGGCGGTGCATTCTTTCCGGTGCCCCTGGGTGCACAACGCGGCCAGAGCAGGCCGTGAAGGGGCCAAAAATACAAGAGTCCGCTTGCCGTCCCATTCGATTTGGGTATGCCACGACACTCCCTGGTCCAGGGCCTTTTCCCCCCTTTCGGGGATGGTGATAGCAGGATCTACCGGTGAGCTTAAGGCCACGCTGCCGTCCGGGTTGCGCAATTGCAGAAAGGCGAGATCACCGTTTTGCACGAGGTCTTGTAGCAGCATATCTGCCGCAGGACGCAACTGGGGGGGGTCCTCATCCGAACGGTGGCCCCGTTGGTGCATACGCATACTACGCATGCCCCGGAAGAGATTGGCTTGGACCCCGCGGGCAATGGATCGCGCGGCCAAGGCGACGTGCTCGTCGATGGCCTGGCGCTGTTGGCGGAGGTTTTGCCAGGTAAGCAGACTCAGGCTCAACCCGAGCACAATGAGCACGAGGATGGAAAACAGCAGGGTTTGCTTCCAAGAAAGGCGATTGAGTATTTGCATAACTGTGATGGTGGTTTGAGCCAGTCAGCACAGGCCCAACCGGGTGCTGGCTTTTATGTGGAACGTTCAGGGATTCAGGACGTTGGTGCAAATAAGCAGCATTGCTAGGCGATTCTATGCGAAAAACGCCCCGCCGACCAGATGGGTCTGCGGGGCGCTGGAAGGAGGAAAGGAAACGGGTAGCTAGCGCCAGCAGGGTTTATGGCCGGCATTCGGTCCAAAGCGGCCGTGGCCTTGGAAACCGTCGCTTCCACGGCCGTAGCCACCGAGATGGGCCAAACCGGTTTCCTGCTGCAGTTTTCTTTGAAAGGCGGTGCGCTCTTCCAAGAGTTTCGCCCGGGCGTCATTGACTGTCTCTACGGCCTGGTCCACGTCCTTTTGGCTGCTGTCCGGATCAGCTACCACGCTACGCAGGGCAGCTTTGCTGCTGACAACCTTTTGTTTCAGGACAAAAGCCTTTTGCTGGTGCGCTTGCAGCATTTCCTGCACAGCCGCGTGCTGCTCCGGAGGGATCTGGGCAAAGATACCCGGAGTGCCCTGTTGGCGGGTATTGGGGCAATTCGGGCCTGTGCCCTTGCCAGAGCCGTATCCCGGGGCGGCCCAAGCGGTGGCGGCCAAAAGCACTACGCCCAGAGTAAAAGCGGCGGAAATGGTCCAACGGGTCATAGTCTGTCTCCTTGGTTGATGTCCTGTGGATGTCCTGGATCCGAACCCCTTAGTTCCAGAATTTTTCTCGCGGCCTGTAAAGCGAGCGAGGGTAATCGCTTGGTGCACAGCAACCCTTTAACGCAAGTGCGAGGGCAGAAGGTGTTATCTTCTTTGGATGTGCGTTGTGTGAGGTACAGGCCATGTTCAAACTTCCGGCATTGGGTTGAGGTGTTCATTGGACGGATTCAGGCGGAAATGAACTCTGCGCTTACGGAGACGGTAAAGCACAAGGCGTGCCACTTTTTATTATCATTGCTTTTCGGGGGGTTATAAGCGCGAGGCCGGTGGGACGGTGGGGGATGTGCAAGGGGGTGCACAGCAGGGTCTGGAATATGTGCACGGTGGCGAGGGTTGTTGCACAGGGCTCAAAAACAAAGGGACTCTCTGGTTGCCTCCCGAGCGAATGGGGTGTACCCTTCCTGTGTTTCCGTTTTTGTTAAATCACCTCTTTTGTGTTATCGCATTTTTACGAAATTGTTTAATTTTGTGCCCCCCGTGGAGGGTGGTTTTTCTCTAACCCCTTAGAATACATAAAAGAGGGCTATTTTTGGCACGGGTTTGCTACGTTTACGGCAAACACTAAACAGAACCCAGGAGGGAGCGTATGTCTGAGACCCCCATTTTCAACTGCAAAAATGCCGACGATGTCCTGAAGGCCGTGCGTGAGCACGATATCAGTTTTGTCCAGTTCTGGTTTACTGATGTATTGGGGACGCTAAAGAGTTTTCAGGTGACCCCGAGTGAACTGGAAGAGGCCTTTGAGGAGGGTATGGGCTTTGACGGCTCCTCTATTGAAGGCTTTTCCCGGATTCATGAAAGCGATATGGTCGCTTTCCCTGACCCCACCTCGTTTCAGGCCGTCTCCTGGCGCCCCACGGAACGCCCGGTGGCCAGAATGTTCTGCGATATCAAACGCCCTGACGGAACCCCATATGAAGGCGACGGCCGGTATGTGTTGAAAAAACTCATCAACAAGGCTGCGGAAAAGGGGTATTCCTATTACGTCGGTCCGGAACTGGAGTTCTTTTTGTTCGAAAACTCCAGGGAGCCCAAAACCCTTGATTTCGGTGGCTATTTCGATGCCCCGCCGCTGGATTTGGCCAATGACATCCGCCGGGACATCATTTTTTCCCTGAACAAGATGGGCATCCAAGTGGAATACAGCCACCATGAAGTGGCCCCGAGTCAGCACGAAATTGATTTGCGTTATCAGGAAGCGCTGAAGATGGCCGACACCGCGGTGACCTACAAGGTCATTGTTAAAGAGGTCGCCCGCAAGCATGGTGTCTACGCCACCTTTATGCCCAAGCCCATTTTCGGGGAAAACGGCAGCGGAATGCACGTGCACCAGTCATTGTTCAAAAACGGCAAAAACGCCTTTTTCGACACCAAGGACGAATATGGCCTGAGCGAAACCGGAAAACAATATATCGCTGGACTGCTGCACCATGCCCCGGAACTCACTGCCGTGACCAACCAATGGGTCAATTCCTACAAGCGGCTGGTCCCTGGCTACGAAGCCCCAGTCTACGGTGCCTGGGCCCGGCGGAACCGTTCCGCCCTCTTGCGGGTGCCGATGTACAAGCCCGGCAAAGAAGCCGCCACCCGAGTGGAATTGCGCTCCCCGGACCCGGCCTGCAATCCGTACTTGGCCTTTGCGGTGATGCTCGCCGCCGGCTTGAAGGGGATTGAAGAGGGCTACACCTTGGAAGACCCCATTGAAGCCGATATCTTTGAAATGAACGACCAAGAGCGGGCCGACCGCGGTATCGAAAATCTTCCCGGAAGCCTGCACGAGGCCGTGGCCGCCATGGAAGACAGCGAACTGCTCAAGGAAGCCCTGGGTGAACATATCTTCACCAAGTTTATTGAAAACAAAAAGATCGAGTGGGACAGTTACCGTACCCAGGTAACCAACTACGAGATTGAAAAATATTTGCCAGTCCTCTAATTCCCTCCCCACCTCCATGCTCCGCCAAAGCCGCCGGTGTCCGGGTTTTTCCCCGCCACCGGCGGCTTTGTTTTGTGCCTCTTGGAGTCCGCAAACCTGATCCCAGCTTTTTTCCTTGGCCTGTCCAGCGATCGCGGCTGCTGGTTTGGGGCAGAGGCGCGTACATACCGCTCTGCGCGGAGAAGGGGCCACTTCTTACGTCTGTTTGTACCTGCCCGAGAACTCCAGTATTTGAAGTTGATGCACAAGAGCCATAAATCTTGCACCTCCTCATTTTTTTCGGAGGTGCGCAAGGCTATTGCCCTCTGTTCGGTCCCTTCCCGCGGCTATTTCTGGAATTGTCTCTGCCCTCGCGTTCGCCCTTCCCTCGCCCTTGTTGAGGCCTTTTTTCCAACGCTCCCGGTGTCTCGGTGCTTTCCCGTAGCCATTGGGGTCTGGATTGGCCCTCTTGCTGCCTGTTGCGCTCATGTTCCTGACGGGGACCCGGTTCGGGAAGATCGTCCCGCTGCATGCGATTTTGGCGGCGTTCTTTCTGGCGTTGCCAGTTTTCGCGGAGCTGGCGGTCGACTTCGGGACTTCGTTGGGGGTTGCCTCGCTCTGGAGCGGATTCGCGTTTTTCCCAGCCAGGGGGCGTTTGGGGCGGACCGGCCTGTTGTTTTTCGTTTGGCGCTGGGCCGGTTTTTTCGCGCCGGCGCTGCTCTTTCACCGTTCCCGGCGCGTCCGGATTTTTCCGAAGCCATGGGGGCCTGGATGGTGTCTTTTGGCGCCGATCATCGCGGCCTTGGGCAGAGCGCTGCTCGTCGCTTCCATACGGGGCCGCTTGCTGTTGTTCCCATCCCGGAGATGTATTTTCCGGAGATGGCGATTGTTGGGCCTGCACAGGGGGGAGAATCAGGACGAGCCCGCATCCCAGGACCAAAAATGCACACAAAAGCGGGGGCAGGCGCATAGCAACCTCCTTGGCGGGTTTGCTTGAGAAACATGTACACCGTGGGCGTTGTAATCTGCTGAAAAAAGAGGCCTTTGTGGTCTCGCAGCTCTGGGTATTTTTTTCCGGCCTGTAAAAAAGAGCTCGCAAGCAGGGTGCGAGTCCTGCCTGCCTCGGGCGTTCGCCTCTCGCTATCGCACGTATGTGCGACTGCGTTTTTTGGGCCGCTGTGCCATACGCTTCGGCGATGGGCAGGCAGGGATGTGCCTAGTTTGCTCAAACAGCGTGCAGGCCGGGATCACAATATCCAGAGCCGGGTCCGATACGATCCACGGTGTACGAGTGGGTAAAACTCTGCCCTGACAAAGAGGGGGGCAAAGGGTGCTGGATCTATTGTATGCGCTCTATTTGGGGAATTGACAAGGCAGGAGAGCAGGAAAACCATTTTTCAGCCGGGTCAGTTCATTTCTTGGATCGCAGCAAGCGGCCGTCGAAAACGGTGCACTGGGCCAAAGCGACCCCGGCCAACACCAAAACGGAAGCGAGGATTTGGGTCGGCGAAAGATACTCGTCCAAAAACACGGCCCCCAAGATGGCCGCTGTGACCGGTACGAGATTGACAAAGGCAGCTGCCCGCCCGGCTGGGACCCGTGCGATACCCCAATTGTAGAGATTGAAAGCCCCAAGCGTGACCAAGGCGCCGAGGTACAAGAGCAAAAGGTAGGGCAGCGGGTTTGCGGGCCAGTCTCCGCTGGGGCCGGTAGCCGCACCGGGCAGAAAAAAGAGCACGCCCAGAGAAAATTGTAGCCCGGTTAAGAGCCAACTGCTGTAGCGCCCAGCCAGTCGGCGTACGGTGAGCATGTAGCCGGCCGCGCTGAGCATGGCCGCGAATTCGAGGAGATTGCCCAAAAGCGGATTGGGCGCTGTGGCTGAGGGGGCCGAGGCCAGAGTGAGCCAAATAACCCCGAGACATGACAGGGCCCCGCCAATCCAAATACCAATCCCGCTGGCCTCTTTGAGTACCAGGTGGGCTCCGGCGGCCACCAAAAGGGGCAATACCGCGGCGACCATCCCGGCCTGAGCCGAGGTGGTGTAATGTACGGCAAATCCTTCGCATAAAAAATAGAGGCAGGGCTGGAAAAAGGCCAGAAGTACGATCCAGAGCCAGTCGCGGCCCAAGCGGCTTTCGCGCAGCAGTTTCCAACTCAGGGGAACAAAAAGGGCGGTGGAGATGACCATCCGGGCCCAGACGGTAAAGATGGGGCCGAAAGCAGCCACTGCGACCTTCATGGCTGAAAAGGAACTGCCCCACAAAAAAACAGCCCCGAGCAGGGCCAGGGTCGGCAGTACAGTGGGGGTTCCGGGTGTAGTGCGGTGCATAGCGGCCTCATTCGTTGGAAAAAAGCTTGCCACAGATCCTTGAAAAAGCGTATTTTTCTGCAGATGTGAAGTGTTTTTTAAAAACGTGCCCCGACCGGGCCAGCGAGCGTGTCACGACTGTTCTTCTTGTTTCCGGCACCCACTTGCCGCGTAAGGCCTGGTTTGTGAACGCTGGGGAGGATAAATGGCGCTTATGGGCAGCGCAAGGAAAAAATAAAGGGAATACGGGAATTTTTTAATTTACGGCTTTTTGATTCAGATCAAAGGCAGCCGTTACGCTGTTGCGTAAATCTCGATTCCAAGGACACGAAAACCATGTACCGGCGCCCCCTCGGCCCGGTCGTTAAACCCTTGAGGAGGGAGACGTATGAATTTGGATATGTTTTGCTTTCAATGTGAGCAAACCGCTCACGGCAGCGGCTGCACCCAAAAAGGTGTGTGTGGCAAGGACCCGGACACAGCGGCGATGCAGGATCTCTTGGTTTACGCCACCAAGGGACTCTCTCAGGTAGCCCACGCTGCACGCCAGGAGGGTATTACCAACAATGCTGCCGACCGCTTTGTCTGTGAAGGGACGTTTTCGACCCTGACCAACGTCAATTTCGACGCTGAGCGTTTCGTGCCCCTGGTACATAAGGCGGTAGAACTGCGTGACGATCTGCACGCCCGGCTCAATCAGGTTGCCGACAACGATGCCGGGCTGATGGCGAAAATCAAGAAGGCGGTCGGGCTCGCCGAAGACAGCGAGGTGTCCTTCCCCCAAGGGCCGGCAACGTTCCAGCCGGTTGCTGATCTGCACGGAATGATCAAACAGGGCCACGAGCACGGCATTCCGGACGATCCAGAGCCCAACGAGGACATCAAGTCCTTGAAGGAAACGGTCATCTACGGGCTTAAGGGCGCCTGCGCCTATGCTGACCACGCCGCTATTTTGGGGCAGGAAGGCGAAGACTTCTACGCCGAGATGCATCGGTTGCTGGCCGCGACCCTGCGTCAGGATCTCGGCCTTGAAGATTGGGTACAACTGGCAATGGATTGCGGCCAGGCGAATATGAAGGCCATGGAGCTTTTGGACGCCGCCAATACCGGTCAATATGGCCATCCTGTCCCCACGGAGGTGCCGCTGGGCGCCAAGAAGGGCCCGGCTATCTGTGTTTCCGGCCACGATCTGCACGATCTGGAATTGCTTTTGAAGCAAACCGAGGGCAAGGGCATCAATATCTACACCCATGGAGAGATGCTCCCCTGCCACGGCTATCCAGAACTCAAGAAATACCCCCATTTCTACGGGCATTTCGGGACTGCCTGGCAGAATCAGCAAACCGAATTTAAACAGTTCCCTGGCCCGATTTTGATGACCACGAACTGCATCCAGAAGCCGCGCGAGGACTACGCGGATCGGATTTACACCACCGGCCTCGTGGGTTGGCCGGGCACTACCCATATCGGGGAGGACAAGGATTTTACCCCGCTCATCAACAAGGCCTTGGAAATGGGTGGATTCACGGAAGACACGGACAAGGGCACGGTCATGGTCGGCTTCGCCCGCAACGCCGTACTCGGGGTGGCGGACAAGGTCGTTGATCTGGTCAAGCGGGGTAAGATCCGGCACTTCTTTCTCGTCGGCGGTTGCGACGGGGCCAAACCGGGCCGCAGCTACTACGAAGATTTCGTGGATCAGGTCCCTGAGGATTGCGTGGTCTTGACCCTGGCCTGTGGCAAATTCCGTTTCTTTGACAAGGATCTGGGCTCTATCGAGGGCATTCCCCGCCTGCTGGACATTGGGCAGTGTAACGACGCCTTCTCCGCCATCCAAATTGCGGTGGCTCTGGCCCAGGCTTTTGATTGCGAGGTCAATGAATTGCCACTGTCGATGGTGCTTTCCTGGTACGAGCAAAAAGCGGTGGCCATCCTGCTGACCCTGCTGTCCCTGGGCATCAAGGATATCCGCCTCGGGCCAACCTTGCCGGCTTTTGTCAGCGAGAACGTGCTCAATTATTTGGTGGAAAACTTCGATATCAAGCCTATTTCCACCCCTGAAGAGGACCTCAAAGCGATTCTCGGGTAACCAAAAGCGGCCCCGATCCGTAGCCGGCGGATCGGGGCCTTTTTTTCGGGATCATTTTGAGCAGTGAAACGCCCTAGAATTTTTTTCCGGCTTGTAAAGTTGGGCGTCGCAAAGACGTACAGAGGAACATAACTATCTGGAAATACAGGTTTACATGTTCCAGCCGGAGTCAAAAATCCCAGAGCCACGGGTTCGGTTTAACGCCACAATGTACGTTTCACGGATATAGGGGGGCAACTGCTTATGCTGGAGCAGATGTATGCAGAAGAAGCAACTGCATGGCAGAGTATACGCTTCCGGTGCTGGCCCGGAGAGGTGCGCTGTCTGCGCTGCGGTGCCGAGGTCTACGCGTTGCGGGAAGGGCGATGGCGGTGCAGCGTTTGCTGCTATACGTTTGGCCTTTTCACTGGCCGTTGGTTGGCGCGGTGTGGCTTTTCCGCGCGGCAATGGCTGCTCTTGGTGGACCTGCTGGTTCGCGAAACTCCCCTGCGTGAGATCAGCGCCCAACTCCATGTGGCTTATAACACGGCCTATAAAGGGGCCAAGACCATTCGCCAAGCCCTAGCTGCGACCTCTGCCTATCCGTTGCCAACGCAATTGCTGCACGCCGATGACATTGACCCGGTCTTCCCTCCTGTTTTTGGTTTCCACAACACCTCTGCTGGGTGGCATATGGTGCATATCGACGCGCTTCCAGTGCAAAGCTTGTGGACCATGGGGCTTTCCTGCAGCAGGTGTGGTAATATAGTCATCACTTCCGCTTTCCAGCAATTTCCCCATTTGGTGTTCTGTGCCACACCGGCCCTGTGCCGGATGTGCGGGCACGACCTGGAAGATATTCCGCATTATGTCTTTGGCACCTCCGAATTTTGGGATTTTGCCTGCCCCCGCATACACCGTTTTCAAGGCATCACCCCAGAACGTTTCCCACTGTATCTCAAGGAGATGGAGTGGCGGTGGAACGCCGGAACCAAGAAACGGCTTTGTGACATTGCCTTGGACGCGCTTTGCCGCCGGATTGATCCCGCTTCGTAACCTTGCCCCTCCTGCCTTGACGTTTCTGCACGGACTATCGCTCCTTGCCATTTGGATCAGGACACCAATTCCAGAATTTCCCCTTGATACGTGAATCAGCGCTGTTTTCGGCTCCGGAGTTTGTCTCGGCCTGAAAAAAGGGCGTGCGCCACATGCCCCTACAAGCGGCAGCGTACCACTTCTGCCTGGCGTGAACATCTTTCTCGAAGCGAAAACGCGGCAAGAGGCAGGAGAGCGCTTTGACCGTTAAAGCCTTGTATCAGCTCCCGAGCCGACAGGAGTAAACGCTGCCGCACTCGCACAATCAGCTTCCAGGCCGTGTTCAAAACTCTCAGAATTACGGGGGCGTTTGAAGCCACCATTTCAGATGCGGGACAGGTCAGGCCTTAAAGGGCGTGTGCCATCCTTTCGTAATGGAGCGCTGGCGAGGGGCAGGATATAAGAGACCAAGGTCCAAATCTTGCGTAAGCCGTTGCAGGGTTGCCTTGGTGAAGGGAGTCGGTATGTTGCAATCAAACACCTGGAAGAAGCCGTGTCGAATCAGAGCAATAAAGGGGGGAGACTATGCGACGCCTGCTGAAGCCGGCCTTGTTTTTGGCGCTCGGCCTGGTCTTGGCGTTTCCACTGTTTAGTATGGCCTATTATACAATGGTCAGGACATCCACGCCGGAATTTTGCGCTTCCTGCCATGAGATCGAATACGCCTACAACACTTGGAAGACGTCCACCCATGCCAACAATCCCAAGGGAGTGGTTGCCGACTGTATGGATTGCCACCTTCCCGCCCCCCACGACACCTTCGATTTTTTCTACGCCAAGACGTATCACGGTATTAAAGACGTGGTGAAGCATTTCACCATGGACACCTCGAAATACGATCACGAAAAAAACCGTGAACGGGCCTACGAAGATATCGATAACGACCAATGCCAGAAATGCCATCGCAACCTGTTGGATATGCCCTATCAACGTGGCGCGATGCTGGCCCATAAATCCGTGCTCTATCCGCGGCCGGGCGCGGAAGAGAAAAAATGCGTGGATTGCCACGACCATTTGGTCCATTTTCCGAAAGACAATTATGCCTATGATCCGGATGTCCGGGACCGTTCTGGCCTGTGATCCGGATGTCCAGGGCCGTTCTGTTGGTTCATTGTAAATTTTAGTGTCTTGTAAGGTAAAGGAGGAGAGGGATGTTCAGGAAAGTACGAATGTTCGGTCTTGTTGTGGCGTGTATCTGTTTGCTCGGGGGGCTGGCGGCCCAGGCGCAGCAGGACAATGCCCAGAGCAATGCCAGTGTTCCGGCAGGGGAGAACCTGCTCAAGGAGAAAGAGCTTCGCATCGAGCGGTCCATGTCCAAACAGGCCAAGGCCTGCCTTCAATGCCATAAGGAGGAGACCCCGGCCATATTCTATGACTGGGCCGACAGCCGCCACGCTTCGGCGAATATTACCTGTTTGGACTGTCACCAGGCGGAAAAGCACGATAAGGACGTCTCGGAGAAACATTTCGAGCAGTACAAACGTTCCGACAACAAATGGGGAACCGAAGAGTACCGGGTGCCGATTTCAGCCATGGCCACCCCCAAAGATTGCTCGCGGTGCCATCCGGATGAGGTCAAGCAGTACAGCAAAAGCAAGCACGCCAATACCTTAGAAATCATCTGGAAGATCGATCCCTGGCTCAACGACGGCATGAACTCCGATTGGGAACGCTCTTCCGGGTGTTTTTATTGCCACGGCACGGTGCTCAAGAAAGGACCGGAAGGGGAACTCGATCCTATGACCTGGCCCAATGTGGGCGTGGGGCGGATCAACCTTGACGGCAGCAAGGGTAGCTGTACCAGTTGCCACACCCGGCACCGTTTTTCGGTCATGGAAGCACGCAAACCCGAGGCCTGCGGCCAATGCCACCTCGGTCCGGACCATCCCCAACTGGAGATCTATGAGGAATCCAAGCACGGGGATCTCTACCATGCCTTCGGCGATGAATACGATTGGGACTCCTCTCCCGGTACCTGGACCCCTGGTGTGGATTATCGCGGTCCCACCTGTGCCTCCTGCCATATGTCCGGCGCCGGCGAGGTCGTGACCACCCACAATGTCACTGAAAGGCTGTCGTGGGAAACACAGGCACCGTTGACGGTGCGCCCGGAGAATTTCGAGCCCTTTCCCGCGCAGAGCAGCTGGGAAGTAGAGCGGGAGAAGATGCAGGAAATCTGCAAACAATGCCACGGCGAAACCTGGGTCAAAGACCATTATGTGAAATTAGACAAGAGCGTTGAGGAGTACAACGAGGTCTACTACAAACCAGCCAAGGCTATGCTGGACAAACTGTACGATAAGGGCCTTTTGGACGACGACAAGTACTTCGACGAAAAGCTCGAAGTGGAGTTTTACGAATTGTGGCACCACGAAGGCCGCCGGGCCCGGATGGGTACGGCCATGATGGCCCCGGACTATGCCTGGTGGCACGGCTTCTACGAAGTCAAACACCGCTACAATGAATTCATGGCCGAGGCCCAGCACCTGCTGGATACCGGGCAGAAGGCCCACAAGTATGAAAACTTCCCCAACGCCAATGGGGACACCACGCGTCCTGAAGTCCTGTTCGGCGAAGAAGACAACTAGACTTCTTAGCAATGGGGAAGAAATAAAAAAACCGGGTGTAATAGCCCGGTTTTTTTGTGGCTCCTGGATTGGTGAGTCCGATTTCAAATATTCCCTGCGGCCAAAGTGTAAAGTTTCGCCCGTGGCCCGGCAACTTACAGGCGCTCCGGCTCGGATAACGATATTGCTGCTCCTCGGTGCTGAGCGGGTTAGCAGGCCGTGGTTAAAACAGCGGAGTTGGGTTTGTGCAAAATTTTCAGGAATTCAAGGCGGCTTTGATGTGGGTCAAAGAAAAAAATACGGCTTGCGGTATTTTGGGGCTGTCAATTCGGCCCTTTTCCGGGCCGTAACCTATCTCCACGGAGGACAGTATGCACGTTAACCATTTGTACGATACCCCTATGGGCGAAAAAGGCCCCAAGAATGTATTGGTCCACGATTCACCGTATTTCAAGCTTATCAATTTTAATCTCAAAGCCGGTCAGGAAGTGCCGGTGCACAGCCACGAGATTGAAGGACAGCTCTCTGTCACGGTACTTACAGGCACGGGGCAATTTTTGGGCGCAGAGGGGGCTGTTTTGCCCGCCCGGGCCGGAGATGTGCTGGTCGCGGATATCAGTGAGCCCCACGGTTTCCGGGCTGAAACGGATATGCGGGTGTTGGTGACCATCGCCCCGCCCATTTAATTTGTGTCACCTGGGTCCATGGACCCGGCTTCTTTGCCTTGTGTGCCCTCGTGCGGAATGAATTTTACCCACGGGGGCGCTTTTTTGTCCGTTGCGTACCTGTTGCGTCGGGCGCATACAGACACCGTGGTTTTGTTGTCCGACTGAAAACAGAGACCTCTGTGGGCCCGGGGATGACAGGATCTCTGTACGGGGTCGTAGTAGATTCCCTGGTCCTGGGGGGCGCCCTGGAAAAAGGGCGTGCGCCACACGCCCCTACAAACGGCAGCGTAACACTGCTGCCTGCCGCGAATGCTCTACCTGTCGCTAGCGCGCCAGATCCGACTGCGTTTTTTCGCCGCTGTGCCGTATGCTTGGGTGCTGTGCCAGCAGGAGTACAGGCTGCCGCGTTTGCTCAGATAACTCACGGGTACGGCCCGGTCAGGATAAAGCAGCCAAATAGTCGGGCTTGTCTTTGTTTTGGAATCGTTCCAAACTCCACGGGTCGTGACTGAGATACGCTGCATTGGATGGGTGGATGGAATATGTCCAGGCAGTTAAAGGGGTGTTGTCTAAAATAGTGACAGCTACCAGGATCTTAGCATAAAGTGGGCCTTCATAGCGGTCGAGAATGGGCCATATGGGCTGCGGGAGGGAAAAGAAGACCCGGCCACTAACCTGCTCGCCGGGACAGGCCAGTATACCGGGGTAGGCCGTGCCGCTCACGCGAAACCGGGCGTATCCGTCCAGTCGCGCCGGGGTCCATGTGGTTGCCAAAAGCCCGGTCACGGCCCGGAAAATGTCCAAGTCCATGAGGGTGCCGTAGGTAAACAGATGGGCCATGGGGGTCCTCCTTTATATGGCTCTGGAACCAAGCGCGTTTATTTAACCAATCCCCCGGTCAGGTCGCATTGTGTTGCTGCTGTGCCCGCCAGGGGAAAGGGGCCTGATTCCCGGCGGACAAGGAACCGTGCGGTAAACAGAGGAAATGTATGAAGCGGTGGGTCATCCTAACGATTCTTTTCAGCATCTGTATGATCGGGTGTATGCCTTTTCACCCGTCTCAGCGCAATGCTACGGCCCCGGTGCCCCTGAGTGAGGATTTTGCCGGCGCAAAAGATGGGCAGAAGGTCCGCTCGCAGTGGTGGCGGGCCCTGCAAAGCGCAGAACTCAACCGCCTAGTGGACAGGGCGCTGAGCGAAAATTTTGATATTCGGGCCGCCTGGGCCCGTCTGCGCCAGGCTCGGGCCCAAACCCAAAAGGCGGGGGCGGGATTGCTGCCCAGTGTCGAGGGCTCAGCTTCCGGAGAACAAGAACGTAGCTATAATAAGCAGCCGCCCCCCGGCCAGGACGCCACGACGACAAGTGAGGCCTTTTCCTATGGGCTTTCCGCCTCCTATGAACTTGATGTCTGGGGGCAGCTACGCTCGGAGCGGCAGGCGCAGCGCTTGGCCACCCGTGCCAGCCGCCAGGAGGTCGAGAGCGCGGCCCTGAGCGTTGTGGGACAGATCGCCACTCGCTGGATTGATGTGCTGGCGTTGCGGCAACAAATCGAGGTCCTGCACGAGGAAATCCAGGCCCAAAATGACCTCCTTGAGTTGCAACGGGTCCGTTTTATAAACGGTGCCATCGACGGACCGACGTTGACGCAGCAACGCCAGCAGCTGGATTCCGCAAAAGCCACATTACCGGAACTGCGAGCCCAACTCGGGCGGGCAAAAAACGCTCTGGCCACTCTGGTCGGCGCGGGTGGCCCTGAGGCGCTGGGCTTGGAGCAGAGTGCATTGCCCCAGTTGCTACCCTATCCTGAAACCGGGCTGCCGGCGCAGCTTTTGGCCGAACGCCCGGATATCCAAGCCGCCTGGCTCAAACTCCAAGCCGCGGACTGGGATGTGGCCGTGGCCCAAGCCGATATGCTGCCGAATGTTTCCTTTTCGGCGGACCGGACGTACACCAATGATGTGTTTGGCTTGGATTGGACCAGTTGGGTTTCCCGGTTAACCGGGAGCCTCACCGCGCCGCTCTTTTCTGGGGGGCAGCGTCTGGCTGAGGTGGAGCGCAATAGGGCAGTGGTCGAGCAGCGGGTGGCGGACTATGGCGGTGTGGTTTTGGAGGCTTTTCAAGACGTTCGAGACGCATTGGTCAACGAACAACAACAGCGCCGAGCGGTGGAGCAGACCCGTCAGCAACTCCAAACCGCGCGACAGGCGTTGCAACAAGCCCGCACCCGCTACGGCCACGGCCAGGGGGCGTATGTGGATGTCGTAGCGGAAAAGGCCAGCGTGGCCCAACTTGAGCGCCAGCTGCTCCAGGACCGGGCCGGTTTGCTCACCGACCGCATCGGAGTCTACCGGGCTTTGGGCAATTCCTGGACCGATTCTTTGCGCCGCTCTTTGCAGCGTACAAGCGCCCCCTGAATCAGGAGATGGTCCCTGTGTAAGGTTCGCTTCGTCCATTTTAGGCGCGGCCCTTGGGGGTGTGACAAACTCAATATTCGCGGCGAGCGGGACTCGGACGCAGTCGTTCGCAGGGGCGTGTGACCTACGCCCTTTTTTTACAGCATATGTGCAGACAATGGGTGAACCGGGCTTACGGAGTCAGAGGCCGCCCTTAGCCGGAAGACAGAAACGGAGCAGGATGCATGAGCCAATCCCCTCGTTTTACGTTCGTCCTGAAAACAGTAGTGACGTTAGGTCTCTTAGCCCTTGGCGTGGCCGCGGCGATGTATTTTATGCGGCAAAGCCCGGAGGTCCAGCGCGGGCAGAGTCAGGAAAAAAAGGCCATGGTAGTGGAGACGGCCGCGCTAGCCCCGACCACGGTTCAGGCCCGGATTACGGCCATGGGCAGTGTGGTTCCGGCAAAGCAGACCGTTATGCGGGCTCAGGTTGCGGGGACGGTCAGTCAAACCCATCCCCAATGGGGACCGGGGGGAAGGGTGCGTCAAGGGCAGACCTTAGTGCGTATTGACCCCCGGGATTATCGGCTCGCGGTGCGTCGGAAGCAAAGTGCTTTGAAACAGGCCAAGGCAGAGCTGGCTTTGGAACAAGGGCAGCAGGAGATCGCCCGCCAGGAATTGCAAATGGCGCAAAACACGGACAATGCGACATTGGTGGACAGCGCATTGGCCTTACGTGAACCGCAGCTGCAAAAAGCCCGGGCCCAGGTAGAAAGCGCCCGGGCGGATCTGGAACAGGCCCAGCTTGACCTAGAACGGAGTACGGTCACCGCTCCCTTTGATGGACTGATCACGGAGCGCAGCGTGGACCACGGCTCCTTTGTCGGGACCCAGGGGCAGCTGGTCACCTTGGTGGGGACCAAAGCGTATTGGGTGCAGGCCCGGGTGCCAGTGGACCAATTGGAGGCCATGCGTATCCCGCCGGGCCAGGCCGAGGGTACCTCCGTGACCGTGCGTTCCCAAACCGGATCCGGTAGTTGGCAGGGTACGGTTTTGCGCTGTACCGGGAGTTTCAGCGGCCAGGCCAAAATGGCCGAAGTGCTCATCGAGGTCCCAGATCCCCTCGGCCGGGAGCAGGAGGAGCAGCCGAATCTGCTTTTGGGGGACTATGTGGAGGTGGACATTAGCGGCCGAGAATTCGAGCACGTGGCTACAATCCCCCGTTTTGGCGTCCGCCAGGGTGATACGGTTTGGCTGTATGCCGACGGGCAGCTCGATATCCGCGCGGTGGACGTGTTGTGGAAAAATGCCACGGATGTGGTGGTGCCGTTTACCTTTGCTAATGCCACGCGCCTCGTTACCTCGGATCTGGCCACGCCGGTGCAGGGGATGCGCTTGCGCCGGGCCGAGGCTTTGCCCGGGCCGAAAGAGGGCAATGCCACTCGGAGCCCGGGAGAGGGTAACGCCACGCAGACCCAACGGACTTCCGGAGGCGGTTCATGAGCGGGTCCAACGGCGTACAACGCGGCCCCTTGGCATGGATGGCCGGGAATACCGTGGCGGCCAACTTGCTCATGTTGGTTCTGCTGATCGGGGGCGTGATCATTGGCCAGAACGTTACCCAAGAGGTGTTCCCGGAATTCTCCATGGACACCGTGTCCATATCGGTTCCCTACCCCGGAGCGAGCCCTGAAGAAGTCGAATCCGGCATTGTCCTGACGGTGGAAGAAGCGGTGCAGGGCCTTGAGGGTATTAAAGAAATCCGGTCTACGGCTTCCGAGGGGAGCGGCCAAGTGACAGTGGAAGCCCAGGAAGGCGCGGACCTTGATCGCTTGTGGCAAGAGGTCAAGGCTGAGGTTGACCGCATCACCACCTTCCCGGAGGAGGCGGAAGAGCCCAATGTTTCCATCGCCTCCCGAGAGCGGGAAGTCATTTCCTTTGTCCTGTACGGGAGTAACGATCCCCATGTGCTGCGCAATGCCGCAGAGCAGGCCCGGGATGCTTTGCTGAACGACCCCGGGGTGACCCAGGTAGATCTGGTGGGCACCCGGGATTTGGAAATCAAGATCGACGTGCCCTCAGAGCAGCTCCGCCGCTACGATGTAACCCTAGACGATATATCCCAGGAGTTGCGGCAGGCCTCCCTGGAAGTCGGCGCCGGCACCCTGGAAACCACGGGTGGCGATATTTTGGTGCGGGTCAAGGATTTACGGGAAACGGCCCGCGAATACCGGCAATTACCCATCCTCAATGATACCAACGGCAGTCGCCTGCTTTTGGAAGATATCGGGACCGTGACCGACGGGTTTGCTGACACTGACGCCTGGGCCAGCTACGACGGGCACAAGGCGCTTATGATCGAGGTCTACCGGGTTGGCAACCAGACGCCGGGAGGGGTTGCGGATGCCGCCAAACAGGTAGTCGAGGACCTCAATGCCGAGTTACCTGGCAAACTGAGCCTTTCCGTGGTCAGGGACATGTCGGAAATATTCAACCAGCGCGCCGAGCTTTTGGTCAAAAACGCCTTTCTCGGACTGGGGCTGGTTTTTGTCCTTTTGGCCATTTTTTTGGAAATGCGGTTGGCGTTTTGGGTCAGTTTGGGCATTCCCATTTCCTTTTTGGGCGCCTTTTTATTCCTGCCGTTGACCAGTTTTAGTATCAATATGGTGACCATGTTCGCCTTTATTGTCACCTTGGGGGTGGTGGTCGACGACGCGATCGTTGTTGGGGAAAATATTTACGCCAAACGGCGGCAGGGCAAAGGGTTGTTCCCGGCTGCGGTGCACGGGGTCCGAGAAGTGGCAATGCCGGTGACCTTCAGCGTGCTGACCAATATGCTGGCCTTTTTGCCGCTGTTTTTTGTTCCAGGTATGATGGGTAAGGTGTTCCGCTCCATTCCCATTGTGGTCGTCTGCGTCTTTTTGGTTTCGCTGATCGAAGTTCTGGTAATTCTCCCCGCCCATCTCGGCCACCAGCGCCAAGGCTGGCGGTGGGGCCCCCTGGGACCTTTGGCGCGAATGCAGGCGCGGTTTAGTGATTTTTTCGAGCGCTTTGTGGCTAAGGTCTATGGACCGTTTCTCCGTTTTGTTTTGCGTAATCGGTACAGCGTGATCGCTTTGGCATTGGCCTGTTTGTTGGCCGTTGTGGGGTACGTGCAGTCCGGGCGCATGGGGTTGGTGCTCTTCCCCACCGTCGAGTCTGATTTTGCCTACGCTGAAGCGGTTTTGCCCTATGGGACCTCGGCCCAACGGGTGCGGGAGGTGGAAAATCGGCTGGTGCAATCCGCCCAAACGGTTGTTGAAAATAACGGCGGCGAACAACTCGGAGAGGGCGTATTTTCCCGGGTCAACGAAAACACGATCACTTTGCGTCTTTTCTTGACGGACGCCAAAACCCGTCCCATAAGCACCTCTGCCGTGACGCGGGCCTGGCGGGAGGAACTCGGCCCCATATCTGGTTTGGAGTCCATTGAGTTTCAGGCCGACCGGGGCGGGCCAGGCTCGGGCAAGGCCCTGACCGTGCGTTTGAGCCACCGCGACCAAGAAATTCTGGAAGAAGCCGGCCGCCATCTCGCCGCGAACCTTGAAGAATATTCCGGCGTGAGTGATATCGACGACGGCTCCGCCCAAGGGAAACGTCAATACGATATCCAACTGCGTCCGGCCGGTCGACGGGCTGGATTGACCTCTCGGGAGGTGGCCAACCAGGTCCGCTACGCCTTGTACGGAGCGGAAGCGGTCAAACTCCAACGCGGGCGCAATGAGGTTACGGTGCGTTTACGGCTCCCGCAGGAACAGCGGAGCCGCGAGGCCACCCTGGAAAATTTGGTGTTGCGCACCCCCCGCGGGGAAATGTTGTTGCGAGACGCGGCGCGCCTGCTCCCGGGCCGGGCGTATACCTCCATCTCCAGGACCGACGGACGCCGGGTCATTTCCGTGACCGCCAATGTCCAGCCGCGGTCCAAGACCGAACGGTTGGTCCAGGAGCTCAAAGCGGATGTTTTGCCCCAGTTGACCCAACGCTACCAAGGGTTGTCCTTTAGCTTCGAAGGCCGCCAGGCCGATATCCGGGAGAGTATGACCGCGCTTGTCTACGGTCTGCTTTTGGCTTTGCTCGGGATTTACGCCATGCTGGCCGTGCCGTTTAAGAGTTATCTCCAGCCGTTGATTATTATGACCTGTATCCCCTTCGGGTTGGTCGGCGCGGTGTTGGGACATTTGATTATGGGGTATTCCCTGAGTGTAATGAGTATGTTCGGCGTGGTGGCGCTTTCCGGGGTCGTGGTCAACGATTCGTTGGTTTTGATCGATTTCGCCAATCGCCGCCGCAGAAACGGTATGTGTGCGGTGTATGCGGTACTCGATGCGGCTCAGCAACGCTTTCGGCCCATTTTATTGACCACGTTGACCACCTTTGGCGGTCTGGCCCCCATGATCTGGGAGACCTCCATGCAAGCCCGTTTTTTGATACCCATGGCCATTTCCCTGGGGTATGGCATTGTCTTTGCCACGTTGATCATCTTGCTCTTGGTGCCCTGCCTGTATTTGATCCTGGAGGATGTGAAGCGACTGGTGGGGTTGCCCACGGCGGTACCGGTCGAGGATTTGCGCTGTTAACGTGGTGGCCGTACCGGTTGTGAGGGAACAGCGGGGCCTTTTATTAGAAACGGAATCCAGTGAGGCCGATGATGCTGCGCAATTTTCTTTTTCCTGTATATCATAAAAGTCCGGTGCATACGGTATTGGCCCAGGCGGAATTCATCCGCGCCTTTGACCCGGAAAAGGTGTATTTGCTCCACGTGGCCTCCGGGAACGGGGAGCGAACCGTTAAACGTATAGAGCGGATTGAAACGGGCATGCGCGAAATCGGGCTTCCGGTGGAGCGGGTGGTGCGCTACGGCCATGTGCCCAGCCAGATCGTGACTACCGCTGAGGCCACGCAGAGCATCATCTGTTTTACCAAAAAATGGAAAAATCCGATCAAAAAAGCGGTGGCCGGAAGCGTCACCAGTGATGTGGTGCGCATGAGCGATGAGCCGGTGTTGGTGTATACGAAAGGGCTGTCCACCCATGATGAGGGGGGGCTGCATACGAGTATGTACGCCACGGATTTCAAACATTCCGATAAGGCCTGCATTGAATATATCCGGCACAAGGCCTTCACTGCCAAACGGCTCGTCCTGCTCCATGTCGGCCAACGCGCTCCGGACCCGGAAACTGAGAAGAGGCGTTTAGAGAATGTCTACGCCAATTTGGCTCGCTTGGCTGCGGAATGCCAAAACGGATTTGAGCGCATAGAAAAACGGGAAGTGCTTGGATTGGGGGTGGACCGGAAAATTCTACACCACGCGCGCAAAGAGAATGTGGATCTGCTGGTGATCGGTAAACTTGATAGCCGGGGGATAATGAGCCGCTTTACCGGGTCTACGGCCGAGGCTCTCTATAACCGGGCGCCCTGTTCGGTGCTCATTATTCCCAGCAAGGGGTAGCTATGCTCGCGTTGGCAAAGAAAAACGGTGTTTTTGTCGCTTCCTGGACTATCTCCCTGCTTGTGATCGGCGTGGGGGTGTTCAATCCATCCTTGCTGGACACAGTTTCGGCGGTGCTGCACGAGCAGATTATCGATAATTTTGGCTGGGGGTATTTGTTAGGGGCGTTTTTTTTCCTCATCTTCAGCATCGCGCTTGCCGTCAGTCCTTTCGGGCGCCTCAAATTGGGACAGGATCACGAAAAACCCCAATACAGCTATTTCGGCTGGTTCAGTATGCTTTTTGCCGCGGGTATGGGTATCGGCCTTATTTTTTGGGGCGTGGCTGAACCATTGAGCCATTTTGCCAATCCACCCGGTTATCTCGAGGCCGGCTCCGGTGACGCGGCCGCTTTTGCTATGCGGCGCAGTTTTTTCCATTGGGGGGTCCACCCGTGGGCCGTGTATATTGTCATGAGCCTGGCTGTGGCCTATTTCTCTTTCCGCCGCGGTATGCCGCCGCTTATTTCCAGCTGTTTTTACCCATTGCTTGGGGAGCGTATTTACGGTCCCATCGGCTATCTCATCGATATTATGTCCGTTTTGGCCACTGTTTTCGGGATCGTGACCTCCTTGGGCCTGGGAGCGATGCAGATTACCAGTGGCCTGGCTAACGTAACCCCCCTGCCGGACACCTTTGCCACGACCCTTGGGGTTATCGGGGTGGTCACGGTGTTGTTCATGATCTCCAGCCTGACTGGACTGGACAAGGGTATTCAGATGCTGAGCAAGACGAATATCCTGCTGGCGCTTCTCCTGTTGACATTTATGTTTTTTACCGGGCCCACCGCGTATATACTCAATGTGCTGACCACTACGCTTGGCAGCTATCTCAGCGGGCTTGTGGATATGAGCCTGTCCAGCAATCCTTTCCACGGCTATGAGTGGACCAAGTCCTGGACCCTCTTTTATTGGGCCTGGTGGATTTCCTGGGCCCCGTTCGTGGGGCTTTTCGTGGCCAGTATTTCCCGAGGGCGTACTGTGCGCGAGTTCATTCTCGGGGCCATGCTGGTGCCCACGCTGTTGACCTTTGTATGGTTCAGCGTCTTCGGCGGGGCCGGGTTGCATATGCAGATGGTGGTCGGGATCGATATTGCTGACCAAGTGGCGGAAAACGTCTCCATGGCCCTCTTTGAATTGTTTTTCTACTACCCCTTTAGCGGCGTGTTGACCTTTATCGCCTTGTTGCTCCTCATGGTCTTTTTTATCACCTCCGCTGATTCCGCAACCTATGTTTTGGCCATGATGACCTCTGGCGGAGCCCTACGGCCCTCGGCATGGAAAAAAATCATCTGGGGAGGCACGGTTTCGGCCACCGCGTGCATCCTCCTTTTTTCCGGCGGATTGGAGGCCTTACAGCGCATGTCCATCACCGCGGCCCTGCCTTTTACTTTGATCATGCTTGTGTTGTGCTATAATCTGTGGTTGGGGATGCGCTACGAGTTCAAAAAGCCCCATATGAAATCGCTGGACTTCACCGGAGAGCCCTGACTAGGGGCCTGCGCTTTTCCTCCAAGGCCCTGCGCGGATTGCAGGCCGGGGACTATGGCGCCGCAGTCATCGGCCGGTGCGGCGTGACCACGGTGGCAAAGTTTTTGTGCGCCAGCGTTTTGAAGACAATCACCCCTTTTGCCCAGGATTGTACGCTGGGGGTGGTGGCCTTGAGGAGTTTGGAAGGGGAAATTTGTCCCGTGGGGGTACGGGGTTGAGAAAGAGCCTTTGGAGGCGTATAAGCAAGGGCTTTTAGGAGATGGAAGTGGCAATAAAGTTTGCTTTTCCTAACTTTTAACCTGCAAATATAGGTGTGACGATGGTGTGGCAAAGCCTGACAATTGAGACCATGACCCATTGCGAGGCAGAGGTGGTCAGTAAGGAGATTGCTGGAGAAGACGGTGTGGCTGAGGTTCTCGGCTTGTTGGAACGGTTGCGCTCCAATCAGTTCCAGGCCGTGGTGTGGGATGACGACGCGTATGTGGGCGGGATTTGGTACAATCCCATTTACAAGCGCTGGACCGCGGAGTTTTGGGACGTTGAGTGGGGCAATGCCGAGGAGGCGGCCGCCGTGCAACACCATTTCGAACAG
>JBNJGM010000005.1:48987-50291 GCA_051747685.1 Thermodesulfobacteriota bacterium
CGTCGAGAAAGGCGGTGACCACCTCTGGATCGAAGTGGGCGCCGCTTTCGGCCGCAATGATGTCTACGGCCTTGGGATGGGGGATGGGGGCCTTGTAGACCCGTTTGCTGATAAGCGCGTCATAGACGTCGGCTACGGCCATGAGCCGCCCGGCAATGGGGATGGACTGTCCGCACAGGCCTTGGGGATAGCCGGACCCGTCCCATTTTTCGTGGTGGGTGTAGACGATGTCCTTGGCGATTTGCAGAAAGGAATTGCTCCCGAGCTGTTGCGAGGCCTGGCGCAGGGCCTCGTATCCGTAGGCCGGGTGGAGTTTGATGATCTTGAACTCTTCCGGGGTGAGTTTGTCGTTTTTGAGCAAGATGTCATCGGGGATGCCCACTTTCCCGATATCGTGCAGTGGCGCGGACTTGTATAAAAGGGTGGTATATTCCGGGGTCAACGTCGTTTGGAAATGCGCTTGGTTGGCGAGCCGCCGGGCCAGAATCCGGACATAGTTTTTGGTGCGCTGCAAGTGCCCCCCGGTTTCCGGGTCGCGGTATTCGGCCAGGGTGGCCAGGCTTTGGATGGTCACTTCCTGGGTGTGGGCGATTTCTTCGGTCCGTCGCCGGACTTCTTCTTCCAAGCGTTGATTGTGGGCGGCCAAGGCGGATTGGGCCTGTTTGAGCCGTAAATGGTTGCGGACTCGGGCTTTGACAATGGCCGGGGTCAGGGGTTTGTGGACATAGTCCACCCCACCGAGTTCCAGGCCGTACACTTCGCTTTGGGAATCGCCAAGAGCGGTGACGAAAACGACCGGTATGTCCCGCGTGGCCTTTTTAGCTTTGAGGTGCCGGCAGACCTCGTAGCCGTCCATACCGGGCATCATAATATCCAAGAGGATTAAATCCGGCAGTTCGGCGGTCGCGAATTCCAGGGCGCTCGGCCCGTCTGTGGCCACGGCCACCTCGTATTCCTCGCCCAGGATATCCACCAAAAGATCGACATTGGCCTCGGCGTCATCAACGACGAGAACGGTGCAGTTCGAGAGATCTGACACGCTAGTTTCCTCCCAGTTTCTCCCGGGCGGCGCGCGCGCGGCGTAAGGTTTCCTTGAATTTGTACCGCTCCAAGGCGGTCTGCATGGCTTGGATATCTGTTTCCAGATCCGGGGGCCAGACAAAGTTTTGCAGTTCTGCCCAGGCCTGGCGGTAGTGTCGGGGCTTGTGCGAGGCCACCGCTGTTTCCAATGCCAAAAGGGCCTCCTCTAATTGGGCCGCAGGAGAGGACGCTTGGGCATAGGTGAGGCCGGTGTCTTCCGTGGA
>JBNJGM010000005.1:50391-52820 GCA_051747685.1 Thermodesulfobacteriota bacterium
GCCCTGCCACTCCTGGGTCTCGAGGGCTGCCGTGGCAGTATGAGGGTCTTTTGCTTCCAGACAGGGCCATTGCCAGGCCTGCAAAATCCGGCCTAGGGCCTGTCGCGTCGGGGTGTGGCGAGTAATCACCAGCGCCGTGTGCGGGGGGATCGCCGGGGGAAGTTGGGACAGCGGGCGGCTTTGCGGCGGTAAGTCGAACGGAATAGTGAAGGAGAACCGACTGCCCTGGCCAAGGGTGCTCTCCACTTCGATCCTGCCGTCCATGATTTCCACCAAGCGTTTGCAAATAGCCAAGCCCAGCCCGGTCCCGCCGAATTCGCGGGTGATGCTGGCGTCGGCCTGGCTGAAGGCCTGGAATAAGAGATCCTGTTGTTCGGGCTGTATACCGGGACCGGTGTCCTGGACGGCAAAATGGAGGGTTGCCGTCTCCGGGGTCGCCTCTTCGACAACGGCGTGGACCTCGATTTCGCCGTGATCCGTAAATTTAATGGCGTTGCCCACCAAATTGATCAGTATTTGGCGCACCCGCATGGCGTCGCCGAGGATCTGCTCGGGCAGGGCCATGTCCAGGGTAAAGGTGAGCAGGATATGTTTTTGCTGCGCTTGCACCCCCAAGACCTCGGCCACGGTCTGCAATTCGGTTTCCAGAGCCAGGGGGGCGTGTTCCAATTCGAGTTTGCCGGATTCGATTTTGGAGAAGTCCAGAATATCATTGATGATGCTGAGCAGGGCCTCGCTGGAGGTATGGATCTTGTCCATGTAGTCGGCCTGTTTGGGAGTCAGCTCTGTTTGTTTGATCAAGTGGAGCATACCCAAAATGGCGTTCATCGGCGTTCGGATTTCATGGCTCATATTGGCCAAAAAGGCCGATTTGGTCCGGTTGGCAACTTCGGCCTCCTCTTTGGCCTGCTCCAGAGCTGCGTTGGCCGCCTCTAATTCCGCGGTGCGGGCCTGAACGCGGTATTCAAGCTCGGTGTTCAGCGCATGCAGGGCCTGGTCCGCTTTTTTGCGTTGCAGGGATTCGATCAGGGCGACGGCCAAAGCCTCCATGTCGGTTTGTAGGGCCTCGGAGTAGCCGCCGGGGGCACTGCCCAAAACGAGGACGCCCACGGCTTGGCCCCCTTGCAGCAGCGGCACCCCCAAAAACGCGGTCAATTCGGGATGCCCGGGCGGCAGGCCGCAGCTTTGGGGGTGGCTGCAGGGGTCGTTGGTGTACAGGGGCCGACCGGTGCGAAAAACATGGCCCCACAGCCCCTTGAGTTCCATATCGCTTAGTGCCGGGTTCTCCGGATCCGCGCCGCGGCGGGAGGTGTGCAGAACCAGGGTGTCCAACCTTCCGGAGGCGTTGCGCATGCCCACCCAGCCCAAGGGGCTTTGTGTCAGCCATTGGGCGATAATAAGCCCCTGTTCGGCGATTTCCGCTGGGGTGTCGCAACTCAGCGAGGTGTGCAAGACCATATTGATGCCCTGGAGCAGGTCTTTTTGCCGGCTGGATTGTTCCCGGGCCTGGATGCGCTCCGTGGCGTCGTGGACGATAGAGTACAACAGGGTGCGGCCGTCCTCATGGACCGGGCCGCTGTACACCTCCACGGGACAGGTGCTCCCGTCGGCGCGACGGTGGCGGAATTCGAAGAATTTTTGCTCCTGGGCCCGGGCCTTGGCCATTTCCCGTTGGGTTTGGGCTTCGGAGAGGGCATTGATGGCCGCGATGTTCATGGCCAGCAGCGTCTCCCGGTCCCATCCGTAGAACTCCTCGGCCGCGGGGTTGGCGTCCAGGATGCGGCCGGTATCCGGATCCACTACAAACATCGGGGTGTGATGGTTGTTGAAGATACTCCGGTAGCGGGGCGCGTCGTCCGAATAGTGGGGTGTGTCGGTCATGGCCGTCCTTTATTCCGGTTGGAGGCGGTTTTTTTCTGGTACATGAATTGGTCAGCGCGGTTGAGCACGGCCTCAGCGGTGTCGCTGTCCTCAGGATAGATGGCTGCGCCCGCGCTGACCCCGATATGCACCTGTGCCTGCTCCAAATCGAAGGGCTCGCCCAGTGCGGCAGCGAGTTTGTCCGCAACCTGCTGGGCGGCCTGACGGTCATAGATATCTGAAAGCAGGACGGCGAATTCGTCTCCACCCAGACGGGCTACAGTGTCCGCTTGCCGCAGGTTCGCCTGGAGGCGCTGGGCGACGTGTTGCAGCAGGGCGTCGCCGACCTTGTGGCCGTAGGTGTCGTTGACCGGTTTGAAGTCATCGAGATCCAAAAAGACAATGCCGTAAC
The DNA here is from genome assembly GCA_051747685.1 of Thermodesulfobacteriota bacterium. GTDB lineage: Bacteria > Desulfobacterota > Desulfovibrionia > Desulfovibrionales > Desulfohalobiaceae > Desulfohalobium. Next base: position 52,664 of record JBNJGM010000005.1, read on the forward strand.
GTCGCTGATAGCGCATGGCCTGGCTGTGCAATTGGTGCAAACGCTCAAAAAAGAGGGTGCGGTTGGGAAGTCCGGTTAACGTGTCATAATGGGCCATGGCTTCCAACCGGGCCTGATACAGGCGCCGTTTGTTCACCGCCAGGGCCAGGAACCAGGA
>JBNJGM010000005.1:52920-60550 GCA_051747685.1 Thermodesulfobacteriota bacterium
GTATCAATGAGGTTTTGGCCGAGGTAATTGATAAGGACGACACCGCGCTTGGTGCCGTTGGTATCGAAGACAGGGGTGCCGAAGCGGATGCCGGGCTTGCTGGAGCCCTTGGTCTCCTGGCCACCAATATGGAGGTCAAAGGGGGAGATGAAAATTTCGTCGCGTTCTAGGCCCAGGGTTTCCTGGAAGACAAGGCGATCGTTGTGGTTTTGCAGTTCGGAGCGCGGGGCGATACTGGGTTGGCCGTCGGGATTGTGGATTCGGATGCGTTCCTGGCCGCTGGCATCAATGTAGTGCAGGTGGGTGTAGCCGTCTTGAAAACGGGCCAGAAAACGGTATTCGCGTTCCGCGGCCCGGCGGACGGGTGCTGTAGGATCTATAAGGAATTGCTGTAATTCGTTTTGTTCGGATAAAAAACGCAGGTCGCCGACGATGGCCTGGAACTGGCGCTGTATGATCTGCTTTTGCAGCCCCACGGTGTGTTTTTCGCGTTCGGTGGTCTTATCCAGGAAGATGGAGACCTCGACGTGGTAGTAGATGGCCGAAAAAACTGTGAGAATGCCCCCAAAGGTCACCAAAAGGAGCAGAAAAAGTTTTAGCGTCTGGCGCGGGGATGGGGTGGTGGACTTTTGCATAGGGTGGCGTCCAACGGAGTATTCAGTGTCCGCAACGGCGATCGCTGCAGGAGGGCATGAGCAGGAAAAACGCATGCGCTGCATACAGGTCATTTTTTTCTAGCGTATGCGCGGCTGGGAGGCAAGGCAGGAGAACGGGGCAGAGGGACTGTGCGTACCAAATACCGATCCCGAGGTGCGGTGCCTTGCACTGCCGTGGGTGGCAACGCCTTGGGAAGCGGCAGGGGCTCCAGGGGAAGGCGTTCCCAGGGAAAAGCCTGGGAACACGGCGATGGTTATTCCTGGTTTTCCAGTTTGCGGTACAAGGTGCGCCTGCTGACGCCCAAAATAGCGGCGGCGCGTCGTTTATTGCCAGATGTTTTTTCAAGGACATGGTTGAGGTAGAGCCGTTCCAATTCCTGCATGCTGGGCAAAAAATCTTGGCCATGGAGCAGCTCTTGCCAGAATCCGTCTTGTTCCCCGGAGGGGACAGAGGGATGCTCCTGTTTGTTCTGCTTGATCCGCGTCGGCAAATGTTCGGCGTCGATCCACTCGCCGCTGCAGAAGGTCACGGCGCGTTCAATGCTGTTTTGCAGTTCACGGACGTTGCCGGGCCAATCGTATTGCTGCAAATAGCCCAACGCCTTTTCGGTAAAGCCGTGGATGCTCTTGTCGAGTTGCAGGGAAAACCGTTTTACAAAGTGTCCGGCCAATATATGGATATCCTCGTTACGGCGCCGCAGTGGCGGGACTTCCAGACTAAAGGTTTCCAGCCTGAAAAAGAGGTCTTCTCTGAAGTCGCCTTCTTGGACTGCCTTTTCCAAGTTTTGGTTGGTAGCGCAGATGATGCGCACGTCGACTTGCTGTTCTTTATTGGCTCCCACTGGACGGAAAGTGCCGTCTTGTAAAACCCGGAGCAACTTGGATTGCAGACTATAGGGCATCTCGCCGATTTCATCCAAAAAAAGCGTCCCCTGATTGGCTTGTTGGAACAACCCCTGCCGTTTTTTGGAGGCCCCGGTGAAGGCGCCGGCTTCATGTCCGAAAAATTCGCTTTCCAGGAGTTCTGCGGGAATACCGGCGCAATTAATGGCCAGAAAATGGTTGTGCTTTCTCGGGCTGACATCATGCAGCGCCTTGGCCACCAATTCTTTGCCCACGCCGCTTTCTCCGAGGATGAGCACTGGACCTTGGGCCTGGGCGATTTGTTCGATATGCTGAAACATGGTTTGCATCGGGGTGCTTTGTCCGATCATGCCCTGAAAATCCGAACGCTGCAGGATATCGCGAAACCTGGAAACCTCGGCCTGCAGGCTTCGCTTTTCCAGAATGCGCTGGACGCAGAGTTGGAGATGGTCCAGGTCCAGGGGCTTGGTTAAGAAGTCGTCGGCCCCGGATTTCAGGGCTTGTACCGCCTGGGGAATGGTGCCGAAGGCGGTTATGATCAGAAAACCCGGTGATAGCGAGGTTTCTTTGCACCAGTGCAAAAGCTGCATCCCGTCGGCTCCGGGCAATCGCAGGTCACTGATGACCAGTTCCGGCTCGATGTCCGGCAAAAGGGTGTAGGCTTCTTCGGCGTTGGCGGTGCAACGTACCGTGAATCCGGCTTCCTCCAATTCTTCGCACAAGAGCTTTTGTAGATTGGGGTCGTCTTCGACAAGCAGGATTTGTTTCGGGCCTTTAGGATGTTTGGGGGCTGCCGTCATTTGGCTGCTCCTTGGAGGCAAGGGGTTTGTCACTTTGTACAGCGAGGCTGAAGCGCAGGCAGGCGCCACCTGTCTCGGAGTCGAGGGCCTCAATATGCCCCTGGTGTTCTTGAACTATGCCGTGCACCACGGACAACCCGAGGCCGTTGCCTTGACCTTCTTTTTTGGTGCTGAAAAAAGGTTCAAAGATCTTGGTTTTGTCCGAGTCGGCAATGCCGGGACCGTTATCCTCCACCCAAAACAGCACTTTATCCGGCTCGGGATGCGCCCAACCCAGAATGATGTGGGTCACTCCCGGAGCTTGGACGGCATTGCGCAATAAATTGGTCAGGGCCTGTTCGATGCGTAGCTGATCGACAAAAATTTCCGGACCCGGGTCTGGGCCTTGCAATTCGATCTCGGCCTGTGCGTGGGTCTCTTTTTGGAGTTGGGAGTGCGCCGCCTGAGCCAGATGGGAGACGTGGCGCCAGCGACGGCGTTGTCTGGAGGCCCGGCCGAAATCCAATAACTGGCGGACAATATGCTCCATGCGCTGCACTTCGTTGCGGATGTCCTGCATGCTTTCCTGGTATTTCGGATCCAGTTCGCTATCGCGCAAGCAGCGCTGGGCTTTGCCGTGGATGACGGATAAGGGAGCTCCCAATTCATGGGCGACCCCTGCGGCGAGTTGGCCGATGGCCGCCATCTTTTCGTTTTGCCGTAATTTGTTCTCTAGACGTTGCTGGGTGTCTTTACGTTCAGCGATTTCTTTTTCGGCCTGGGAAATGCTGTCGAGCATGGCATTCAGTGAGCGGCCCAAAGCGGCGATTTCTTTTGGCCCTTGCAGCGAAGCTCGGTGTGTACGATCGCCGGAACGAATGGTGGCCATGGAGTCTATGAGGCGATTGAAATATTTGCCGATGGTGTTGTGAAAACCGAGCAGCACTAGGGCGGACATGAATAGGGCTGCTACGCTGAGACTGATAATGGCCCGATTTTGCATGGTGGAGATATATTTTTCGATATCGCTTTTTTTGCGGCTGACCTGGATAAGCCCGTTTGGGGTTCCGGCAGTGTCGAAAAGGGGTACGAAATAGGAGTACACCCGGCGTCCCTTGATTTCTTCGTATTGGCCCGTGCGTTCGCCCTGGGAGGTGATCTCTTTGGCCTCTTTTCGTTTTGAGGAGGGGATGGAGGTGCCTATGGCCGCGATGCGTTGGCCTTCGGCGTTGTACACAGAGGCCCCGTAGACCCGATCGATAAGGAAGGCTGATTGCAGAGCTTGGTTTAAACTCCCGAAGCGGTTTTTCTCCAGACTATAGCTTACCGGCATCCGTAGCGCCCGAGCGACGAGTTCCACTTCTTCTTGCATGCGGTTTTCGATGCTTTTTTCGAGCGCCAAGAGCCCGAAAAAGGTGATAACGGCCAGGACCGAAAGAAGGGGAATGATCACCGTACAGATCAGGGCCGCCCGGAGGCTAAACCGGGTCAGAAAGGTGGGATACATGTGTTACTCCACAGGTATAGATATGTTTGGCTGCCTTTGTTCTTCCCGGTATACAAATCCCGTACCCATAAAGTATAGCGCAAATCTTTTTGAGGTGGCTGTGGCGGTGGCCGGTGCCTTCTTTCCGGCGGATACGGCGGCACAGCCAGCCCTAGAAGATGCCTTCCGGGAATAAAGTGGGCCCAAAAAGTCCGGACAGGGACCGCTTCATTCCCGGCATTCGCCTTGGCTTGAGGTTGGTACATTTTGGCACATGTGCTTTTTTGGCACAACAGTGAAAGGCCCGCACTGGCGGGAAGGGGATGCGGTGGAGCACGATGAACCTGGCGTTGCGGGCTTTGGGCGGCGCTGAAGAACTGGCATGGTTCATGCTAGAAAGGGAGTGTGGTCAAGAACACTAAAATTGCAGCCAATGGAGGTATGCACTATGCGTAACGGGAAGAACCATCGGAACACAACCTGGAATGTTATCTGTACCCTGCTCACCGCTTTGTTAGTTCTGGGTGTCGCCGGGCAGTCGGTGGCCCAGGACCAGGGATATGATCAAGGTGAGCAATCGTATGAGTCCCAGGAAAACCAGGGACAGCAATCGTACGACTCCCAGGAAGGGGGCTCGGGTCAAGGTCAAACAGGATATGAAGAGCCGGAAAGCGCTGGTCAATCAAAGGATTATAGTGAAGAGACCTTGGAGAAATTCGCGAAGTCCTACAACCAAGTTTATGAAATTCGCCAAGAATATTCCAGTGAATTGAGTGAAATGGAAGACGAAGAAAAAGCCAAAGAGCTCCAGGAAAAATATACAGATCGTATGGTCGAAGCGGTGGAAGATGAGGGGCTCAGTGTAGAAAAGTACAATGAAATTGGGCAAGCCATGAATAACGACGAAGAATTGTCGAAAAAAGTTGAATCCATGGTGGATGAGATGCAATAGGCCGTTTTTTTTTTACGGCAAAAAAGGGGCGGGGGTAACTCCCGCCCCTTTTTTGTTTGCGATACAGATCTATGGGGAGGCCAGATAACGGTTCGATACTGACACAACAGTGAGTACCAGAATGCAGGAGCAGATGATCATGCCCATTCTCTGGCGTTGTTTTGGTACAGCATCAGAGGTACCCGTGAGCACATACCGTACGCAGGCTACGAAGGTGCGGCAAAGAGGGTGTCCAGGGTTTTGGCGAGGGCGCTATAAACAGGGGTTTCGGCCCGCTGGCCTAAGGCGTGACTAAAGGCGGGAATCCATTGCGTCAGATGGTTGGCCGCCCAATCCCGGGCCGTGTTCAGCAGTTGTTCCTTGCCACTGTCGGCCTCTTGGGCGCTGTACAGAAGGCCGGCGGTGAAGGCGAGTTCAAACCCGATATGGTCGGGCAGAAAGGGATTACGCCAGTGCTCGCTCATGGGGAGTTGCCATGGATCGAACCCGGTTTCGGCGTACAAGTTCTGCACTATTTGGGTGCTGCCGGCGTTGAAGCGTCCCTCGATCCAGACCGAGGCGTAGGGCGGGGTGTAGCGCCCTGAAGACGAGGCCAGCAGCAGGGCGAAGTATTCCTCGCGTAACGGCTCCAATGGGGTCGTGCCGGTTGTTTCCTGCGGTTGCAGGGGGTGCGGCAGGCTGTGGAAAAATGCCTTGGCGTGGTGCAGCGTTTCCGGTTTCGGCTCGGTGAGCACAAGTCCGGCCAGCCCGTCCACTACCGCAGCCAGCTCAGACAGGGAAAGTGTCGCCCCGGCCGAAGCCGGGGCGCTGTGGTGTGGGGTGATGGAGGCGAGAATCATGTCAGCCGCTCTACCTTGGCCGGCAGGGCGTTGCGGGCATTGGAACCGCAGACAAAGTCGCCCAGGGAGGCCGTCCCCGGACGGCTTTGGTCTCGAAGTCCCAGATTGTTGATGAGCATACCCCGGCCGCGGAGTTTGATGGCCTTGATGGTCTTGTCGCCGACCTGCATGTCCTTGGCCCCGAAGCCCCAATGACCGTAGCCGTGCTCAATGCCGATGGTGCCGCGGGTCACGCCGTAGCGCAGCCAGAGCACCGCCCGGGCCTGCCCGCCCGGGGTGGTCAGCCGGACCACGTCGCCCTGGCGCACCCCCAGTTCCCGGGCGTCGTCCGCGTGCATGACCACCATACATTCCGGATGCAAGCGGTGCAGGCTGTCCGAGCCGGCCGCGCCCGGAGCCATGAGCTGGGATTTGACGCTGGTCAGGTAAAACGGCCATTGCCCTTCCGGGTACTTCTGCCGGATCGGGGTTTGGTCAAAAAAGGCCGGGGCCACCCAGGCCGGGGTGCCGCGGAAGCGCTGCCCGGTGATGCTGTTGAAGTTGGTGCCCACGGTTTGGTTATAAACCTGCATGCCTTTTTGGTAGCGGTGGGTCAGCCACTCGCCGTCGTAGGCCCGGTCCGCGCTTTCAAAACGCCCACCGCGGCACATGACGTAGGCCGCTTTGCGCCACTCGTCGGGCTTCAGGGTTGTTTTGAGGGCTTTGGTGAAACGGTCCACTCCGGTGTAGGTGAGTTCGTCGTCCGGGGCGTCGGGCACTGGCTGTTCGTCAAAGGCGATGTTGGTAAAGGCCCGTAGGTACCAGTCCGCGGCGGTGTGCAGGGGATGCAGGTTGCCCTCAGTGTCCGGGATGGCCTGATCCCCGAACCCGGCTAACCCCATGCGCTTGGCCACCGCGATATAGAAGGCTTCCATGGTCACGGTTTCGCCGTCTTGGGTTTTGGCGATGGGGGCGTCGATGGTTGGCCAGGACACAGTGGAGGTTTTGGTCAGCACCCCGGCCCAGGGAGCCGTACAGCCCCAGGCCTCAAACAGGGTGATGTCCGGGAAGACATAGTCGCACAAGAGTGTGGTTTCGGTCATGTAGGGGTCGATGCCCACCAAAAGCGGCAATTTCCCCGGATCTTTCAGGGTTTCCTTGGCGTGGTTGTACAGTCCGGATTGGCCGTAGATGGGATTGGATTGCCAGAAGATGGCCGCTTTGACCGGGTAGGGGTAGCCGTTGACCATGCCGTTGGTGTGCTCGGACTGCAACCCGGCAGAGAACGGGAACCACGGCGCTTTGGCTGGGTACGGATTTTGTCCGGCCTCTTTTTTGCGTTTGTATTCCGAGGTGGATTCGTAGGCAGTGCCGCGCCGCGAGAGCCGGACTCCAGAGGGGCCCCGTTTGCCGGGAAAGCCGAGCATGTCGTAGCGCGGGCCGTCGGTAAAGTCTTTAAAGCGCCCGCCGCCGGCGGTGGTACCGCCTTTCCAGTTCAGATTGCCAACCAGGGTGTTGAGCATGACCACGGCGTAGGCAGTGTAGTAGCCGCTGGAGTGCATGGTCCCGCCGTGGCAGTCGGCGGCGGCCTTGCGGCCAAAGGAGGTGAATTCCCGGGCCAGCCGGGCGATGGTCCCCACGTCCAGGCCGCAGGCCTCGGCGTACTCCTCCATACTGTGGGCGAAGGCCTCTTCGCGCAGCAACTGGAGACTGCTTTTGACCTCTAGCGAGCCCTCCGGGGTCTCCACACTGGCGGTGGCGAACAGCTCGCCTTCGCCCAAATCTGCGGCCGGAACCACTTTTCCGTTGCCCGGGTCCTGGACCATGGCCCCGTCGCCGCCTTCCCCGAGCATGGCCGGGGTCAAAAATTTCCCCATGTGCGGGGAATCCTCGCTGACCACCACGAGGTGTGTGGCGTTGGACCAGCTGGGCTCGCCGGCGTCTAGGGCCGCCTGTTGGGTGGTCTTGCGCAGAAACTGGGCGTTGTAGCTCGTGTTGTCCAAAATCCAGCGGATCATGCCCATGACCAGGGCACCGTCGTGGCCGGGGATGGTGGCCACCCACTCCACCTTGTT
>JBNJGM010000005.1:60650-62183 GCA_051747685.1 Thermodesulfobacteriota bacterium
CGAACAGGTCCCCGCCTTCGACGATTTCCTCAATGGCCTGCTCGAAGCTGATGGGTTCCCATTTGTTCTCCCCGCGCTTGCCGGTGCGCTTGAGCACCTGGCGCACCCGGTAGGGGTCGTAGATGTTGTCGATGGCGGCGTTGCCGCGGCCGCAGGCCACGGAGCGGTAGTGCAGGCCGTCATCGGCGTAGCCGCTCAATTTGCGGTAGCTTTCGATGATGCTGTCGTTGAAGTCGATAAACGGCTCCGTGGACAGGGGGTGGTAGGCGTTGCCGGAGACGCGCAGGATACGCCCGGATTCGCGGTCCACTCGGACCCGCACCCCGCATTTGGTGGTGCAGCCGTTGCACATGCCGTTGGCCACGTACTGCTTCTCGTTCACGGTGATTTTGCCGGAGGCCGGATCAACCGCGTATTCCGGGGCTGGGGCCAGTCCGGTGAGCAGGTTAGCGGGCTTTTCCTTGCTCCACCACCCCTTGGCTACGCCTTTCAGCGTCGGGGTGTGTCCGGCGGCGAACACGCCCAAGGCGGCCGCTGCGCCCAGTCCTTTCACAAAATTGCGTCGGGATATACTCATGCCAACCTCGCTTGGTCGTTTGGTTGTGTGCGCTCGGGGGGGCGATGGCCTGAGGCCCCTAGTCGTGTTGTCGGACAAAGCCCTTCCACGGGGCGGTCCAGCTGGCCAGGATCATCAGAAAAACCCACAGTCCGACGGTGCCGGCCGCGGCCATAAGTCCCCCGTGGGCCCAGATGTCCCAGGGGGCGTACTGGTTGAGACCGGCCGTGGTTCGCCCCATTTCCTGTCCGCCGATGGTGATGACATAGCGCAGCATATAGCCGCCGAGCAAAACCAGCAGGGCGGCCGAGGTGAGCATCTGGGCGCTGCCGCGCAAGGCCGCGAGGATGAAAGGCAATAGGGTGCCCAGGGCCGCAGCCAAAAGGGCGAAGGAGAAAAAGGCGTCGCCGCTGAGGTAATTCCAGACGGTACGCCCGGCCTGATCGGCGAAAGCGAATTCCGTGAGCAGCCAGACCAGCCCCACGGCCAGCAAAAGGCCCAGACTGGCTAGCAGGGCCCGGCGGTAGATCCCGGCGCGTTCGGGCGGCAGGCCGCCGCTGAGCCGTTCCAGGAGGATCAGCAGGGCCACAGCCCCGGCCACACCGGAAACGGCCAAAAGCAGCGGTACAATGGAGGGGGACCACATGATCCGGCTGGAGACTGAGGCCAGGTCCATGCCGCTGTAGACGAACAGGGCCGCGGCCCCGATAAGCGCCAGCCAGGCCAGGATCTTGAGGGTGGCTGGCGAGACCGGGCTTTTCCCGCGCACGAGGGCGTAGGGCAGCAGGCTGGAAAAAGAGCCGTCGCGGTGGGCCTGGATGAGGGCGTTTTTGAGTAGGGCCAGACCGTACACGCCGGCGAACACCAGGACAACGTTGATGACGAATACGCCCCAGGAAAGCGGCGAACTCAAGTGGGTGTTCCAGAACATGGAGGCGAAGCGGCCCTGCTGCATGAGTTCGGCGATGAGGTTCAGC
>JBNJGM010000006.1:0-57757 GCA_051747685.1 Thermodesulfobacteriota bacterium
AAGTCCATGAATATCTTACCGCCAGTGAACTGAAGGGCTCATCCCCCACCTCCCAGGCCTAGGCCCAAAACCACAACGGCACAACTCAGGCCGATGGCAATAAACTCGGTGCAAACGCGCGCGTGGTCCTTTCACCGGTCTTGTGCAATCGGGAATCCAGAATTTGCTCTGTACCGGAGTGCACTTCGTGCCGCTGAACCGCACGGTTAACAGGGTAGAGTTATGTCCGCATGGCAGCGGGCAATGACGGGGAGTATTGCCGCCGGAGTGCCAGGTGCGGATTGTATGGAGGAGGCTGCCGGTGGAGAGAACTGGACTCAAACGCAAATGGGGCCCACCCTTGATTAGCACCACTTCTATCTCCATCACGGGGTGGCGACAGAAACACATGTGCCAGTCTTGCACACATGACTGTCTTCTTCTTTTTTCCCCGCCACCCCACACCATCACCCTATCCTACTGACATGAAAAGCTTTTTTTAGCAGCCCCCCCAAAGCAAGACCTCCATATTTTTTTGGCACGCTGCTTGCTGAAGCACCGCTGAAAACAGAAATATTTAACACAGGAGGTCACTCTATGGATTTTCTGAAATCGCTCACGAAAAAAAACTGGATTAAAACCTGTATATTAATGCTGATTTTCAGTTTTGTCCTGGCAAGTGGACATGCGTTTGCTATGGATAACTCGAATCAGACCGAGTCCGATGGGGAACAATATGAATCCCAAGAAGGAGGCCAATCCTACGGACAAGATGGTGAACAAGGATACGGTGAAGGACAAGAAGGGCAGGAGGACCCTTATGGAGAGGGTTCAGACGGACAGCAGAGCCAAGATTCTTACGGAGAGGGCCAATCCGAGGATGGCGCTTCTTATGATCAAGGATCTGGGCAAGACAACGGACAAGAAGAAAGCTGGTAACCGACTGCCCACGAACATACATGCATAACCCTCCCCTCCCAGGTCAGCCCGTCCAGGCCAACACAATGGCTTGGGCGGGCTTTTTAATGCTCCTGCACCTCTTTCCCATCCCTGCCTGGCAACTTATTAAAAAATTCCCAATAGCAGGGAGCAAAGCGGCAACAAGTTGAGTTCAAATACGTGATCGCGTTCCGGGCCACTCGAAAGAGGCAGTCCCTGCTACGACTCCCAAAACACATGTGCCAGTTTTACACACATGATTGCCACCCTTTTTTTTTCTCTCCCTCCCCCGCCACGCCCTATCCTGCTGATATAAAAGATATTTTTAAGACATCCTCTGAAGCAAGGAAGGGCATGATTTTTGGCATGTTACTTGCTAAAGTAAGGGAAAACACAGAAATATTTAACACTGGAGGTCACTCTATGGATTTTCTGAAATCGCTCACGAAAAAAAACTGGATTAAAACCTGTATATTGATGCTGATTTTCAGTTTTGTCCTGGCAAGTGGACATGCCTTTGCTATGGGTGGCTCGAATCAGTCCGAGCCCGATGGGGAACAATATGAATCGCAAGAAGAAGGCCAGTCCTACGGGCAAGAAGAGGGACAACAAAACGGTGAAGGACAAGAAGGGCAGCAGGACCCTTATGGCGAGGGTTCAGACGGACAGCAGAATCAAGATTCTTACGGAGAGGGCCAATCCGAGGATGGCGCTTCTTATGATCAAGACGCTATGGAAGACAACGGAGAAGAAGAAAGCTGGTAACCGACTGCCCACGAACATACATGCATAACCCTCCCCTCCCAGGTCAGCCCGTCCAGGCCAACAGAGTGGCTTGGGCGGGCTTTTTTTACGCGCTTCCAACATCCATAGGAGTTGGCAAAGCGACAAAAAGTTGAATTCAAATGTGCATCTCAATCTACGCCTAAGATGGGTTGCACACTGGTGTCGGGTACCGGCTCCGAGTATAGCGCTAGACATTCACATCGATGGCAATGCGAAATGAGGACGTACTCGAAAAAAAGTGTCCTTCCGGCGAGACCCAAATCCTCTGAAACCCCGCAGTTAGTGCGGCTACAGCAATATTTGGGGATTGTGATGGTGTGGGGCTATCAGGTTTGTCCACGACCGGTGTGGGCTGAAAGGACGCGATCCTTGAGGACTTTCTGGTCGTAGGCCTTCAGGACGTCGTCTTTAGTCAAGATGCCAACTACCCTGGTTTCTTCGTCAACCACCGGAAACATGGAGTAGTGGTGCTCCTCGAAGAGGTGCAAGGCCGTTTCCATACTGTCTTGGCGCTGCACCGTAACCACCTTTCGGCTCATAAGATCGGCTGCAGTCAAACGGTCCTTGTCCTGGTCATAGCGGATCAGGGATTTGCGGAGGTCACGCAGAGACAATACGCCGGCGAGTTTGTGCTCCGCTGTTTCGATCACGAAATGCGGGAAAGCGGTGTGTTCTGTGGCGGCCACGATTTCGTGCAGGGTGGCGTGCTCTGAAAGGCGAGGGATAGTGCTGCGCATAACGTCGCAGACACAGAGATTGCGCAAAATCCCCACATCGTGGCCGCGGACAATGTCCGTGCCGTTGCGCAACAATTTGAGTTCGTAGACCGAAACTCCGAATAACAGGCGAACGACCAAAGTGGCCGTAATACAGGCGACCATGAGCGGTAAAATGATCTGGTAGTGCAGGGTGAGTTCAAATATGGTGACTATGGCGGTGATAGGGGCCAAAGTGGTTCCGGAGACCACCGCCCCCATCCCGGCTAAAGCGAAAAACGCCGGGTGCAGCTCGTGTGCCGGCCAAACCACTCCGGCGCCGAGGCCCACGAGAGTACCCAAAACCGCTCCAAGAAAGAGTGACGGGGCAAATATCCCCCCGCTCATGCCCGAACCAATGCAAATGGCTGTGGCCAGTAATTTAGCGGCCAAAAGCACCGCTGCCATGTGCAAGGGTAAATTGTTGGACAGGGCCTCGTTGACAGTTTCATAGCCCACGCCCATAATTTGAGGCAGGCTAAGGGCCAAAGCCCCTAAGAGCAATCCTCCCACGGCCGGGCAGAGCCATTTCGGCAGGCGCAGCCGACTGAAAAGGGTTTCCGTGGCGAAGATGCTGCGCATAAACGCGATGGAAACCAACCCCGCTAGTACGCCCAATACAAGGTAACCGAAAAGTTCCGAGTAATTGCCCAACTCAAAGGGCACCACCCGGAACGCCGGGAAATCCCCCCAAAAAATGCGGGAAAGGACGGATCCAGTGATAGCGGCTATAACGATATGACTGATATAGGCGACCTCGATATTCATCAAGATGATTTCCAGAGCGAATAGGGAGCCGGCTATAGGGGCATTGAATGTGGCCGCGATACCCGCGGCTGCGCCGCAGGCCAGACAGAGCCGTCTGAGTTCAGGGCGCAGACCGAAAAATTGTGCCAGAGATGACCCGACCGAAGAACCAATTTGGACAATGGGTCCTTCTCGGCCGACTGAGGCTCCTGCAGCCAGGAGCATACTAGTGATAAGCCCCTTGAGGAAGGTGACCCGGTGGCGGATGGTGCTCTGGCGGCTGGTGACCGAAAGGATGACTTCCGGCACCCCGGGGCCTCTGGCTTCTGGAACAAAAAAGGTAATAACCGGCCCCACGATAAGCCCAGCGACCGTAGGTACAAGTAACACCATCCACCAAGGTGCGGCTTGAACTTGCTCCACCAAAGAGGCCCCACCCGGCCAAAAGAGCATTTGGAAGAGTTCGATACAATAACGGAAAAGCAAGGCTCCGACAGCGGCCAGCAAACCAATGGCCACCGCGAAGCCGAGAAGGGAGAGGTCCAGGGGTTGGGCCCCGGTAAAAGGAGGGCGCCATTGCGTGATACGCGTATAAAGTGATTGGAGTATGGACATTGGCTCTATTCGGGTTGCTGGTTACAGTGAAACCAAGGGGGCGCCCCTTGCGTGTTACCGGCACAAATGCTAGCTATGAATTTTGGTTTTGCCAACAGAACAAAAATCGTTAGGAGTTGACGATGCGTATTGACAGGAAGTTTAGTTTTTCGAGTGGATTAAGGAAAACCGTTTTCGCTTTTTTTCTGGTATGCCTTCTCGGCGGGATGGGAACAGCCATAGCCGCTGATGACGGAGATAACCAGAAATTGCAAGAAGCCCAGCAAAAATCCGAGGAGGCCACCAGCAAACTGGAGGAAATTCAGGCTGCTACGTTGGAAAAAAAGCCTGAATTGGCTGATGAACAAGACGAGCTGATGGCCCTGGAAGAAGAAAAGCTTGAGGAGTACACCAAAGAAGACGCTTCGAAACAGGAAGAAATCATGGCGCAACTCAAGGTCCAGCAGGATGAAGAGTTCCAAGAGAAGCTCCAATCCTATAACAAAAAGCTGATTGAGGCCATGAAAAAGGAAGACCCGAAGACTGAAGAGTACATTTCCGAACTGCGGAGCGCCCAGCAGACGATCATGGAAATTAGACGCTCCCAGCAGGGTAATGGCAATGGGCAAGGCGGCATGTCCATGGGGGATTAAGACGCCACCACGACACTGAATGCCAAACGCCCCCGGCCTCCTTTTAGGATGCCGGGGGCGTTATTTATGGGGTGCAAGGGGGTAACGAGAGAGGGTGAAAAAAAGGAATTTCGCGCTAGCGTACACTGCTACACGAGCGCGATTTTTAATCCCGGAATTCTTTAGCTTCGTTTTCTGTCAAATCTTCCATAGGCATACCGCAACAATGCAGGTCGCCGTCACCTGCCTGTTTGACCTCCACGACGTTGCCACACAGCGTACAGCGGTAAAATTCTCCTTGAGCAGGCATAAGCTCCTCCTTTCGTGTACTTTTTAGGTTCACGGCAGGACATAAATACCGTGCTTGGCAGCGTCAACATCTGTTCGCGAATTTGACGGAATAAAGACTTTTTGGTGTTGGCAATACATCACAGAACGGGGCCAAAAAGAAAAAACCGTGCCCGGATGTAATGAAGCAATCACAAACATACCAGCTACCCGGCTATGAGGAAAACCCCGGCGGCAAACCGCCCCCGTCAGGGGCAGTGGAAGGCGCCGGTGAGGAGTCCTTTTCTTCGGCATGCTCGCGGCTGATATCGAGACCGAGCTGGCGGCCGCGTTGTTTGAAGCTCCCCTCAGCGAGCCGCACCGCTCCCATAGGGCTAATCCGAACAGCCGAGTGCCCCTGGACCGGACAAGCGTGTTCACAAGCGCCGCACCCAGTACACCGGTCCTCAACCACATACGGGACCGCCACTTCATACTCAGGCTTCTGCCGCAAATCAATGGCCCCGAAAGGGCAAGCCTCGTCGCAGACGAGACAGGACCGGTCCCATTCCCAGGCCAGGCATTTCGAGGGCAGAATGCGTGCCGTGCCCATTTTCGCCCATGGTTTTTCCGGCACCGAAAGATTCCGCAGCGCCCCAGTCGGGCAAACGTCTCCACACGCCGTACACCGGGGAGCACACGGCCCCCGCCTGGCTACCGCCACGGGGGCGAATACCCCGCGCCCGTCTTGCTCGCCCCATTGCGGCTGGAGCATATTGGTGGGGCAGGCCCGCAAACAGGCCCCGCACCGAACACATTTCTCGAGAAACTCCCCTTCCGGAACAGCGCCGGGCGGGCGGACCAGACGTTCCGCTACCGGCTGTCCCTTTTCCCGCTGCCCGCGGTAAGCCCACAATCCGGCGCTGGTGAAAAAAGCCGCCGCTGTGCCGCCGACAGCCGCCCAGAGCACCTGCCGGCGACGGGGCCAAAACGACTGCTGTTGCGCCCCCATCGCAGAAAACGCGATCACCCCTTCTGGGCAGCGATCTCGGCACCGTCCACAGAGAAAACACTCCCCGGCGGCCACAGCCGCTTCTTCGGCAATGCCCGCCGGGCAGACCTGAGCGCACCGACCGCAATGCGTACAATCTGCTCCCACAACACGGCGTGCCAGCGGCCAGCGGCCCACGACCGCCAAAAGCGCCCCGGCCGGGCAAAGATAGCGACACCAAAACCGCGACACCAAGGCCGCACTTCCAATCAGGGCCCCAAAAAGCACCAGGAACACGCCGATATGCTCCACGCGCACCATTTCCTCAGGCGACACCGGACCCAAAAACGGCTCGCCAGCGACGAATTGGCCAAACGGCCAAAGCACCAGCGCGTACAACCGCGTCGCTAAGGACAGCGGCGCCCCCCAATGCGTCAGATTTACTCCCCAGACTGCCGCCAACAACAACCCGAGCAACACCATATACTTGCCCTGTCGCCAGGCTTGCGGGGGCTGAAAGCGTTGCCGTAAACGGACCCGACTCACCCAGGCGACGAGGTCCAGCGTGGTGCCCAGCGGGCAGATATGGCTGCAAAACACCCGACCTAACACAAGGGTAACCACAATGAGCACCCCCACCTGAAGCAGGCCCGTGGGCAATGTGTGCAGTGCTAGCGCCTGGCCGAGAAATAACAACGGATCAAGGCGGATAAACGCGCCCAGCGGGCTTAAATCAGCAAAATCGCCGAAGGCCACGGCGATGGACCCCAAAAAAAGGAGCAAGAAACCAGCTTGTGCAACGCGCCGCCACCTATTCACACGCTATCCTTATACACTTGAAGATTCTCCACATCCATCCGTCCCAACCCCCATTCATGAGCCACACGGATATGTTCGACCTTCTCCGGGGCCATTTCACGCCCGTACCAAGGCACCATTGAAACCACCTGCGCATCAGCGGCTACCATATCCGTGGAGGCCACGATAGTATCCATCTGCTGCACTTCCCCTGGGCCACTAGGGCCGTTGGTAGTCAAAGCACGGGTGACATCGACCACTGTCAGATCTGCCCGGGCCAAGCGCATCAAATCCGCTATGGACGTGTGCAGATTATACCGCCAATGCAATTCCCCGCGATTATAAATCAGCCCCATCATTCCCTTCATGGACAAACTCACCCCGGTACTGCCGTGATGCTTGGCCACCGGTGCAGCGATAAGCACGTCCGCATCGCGCGCTTCGCGCATAAAAGCGGTGCTCGTATAGTGCTCGGCCCCGGGAATAGAGGTTTGCACAAAGCCGTCCGGCACGTTAACCCCACGTACATCACTGCCCGACAATGGTTGGCAGGCCTCTCGTATCCCACTGTGTTCCAAGCACTCTTCCACACCTCGCAGGGTATGGTCCCGCACCCAAACCCGCTCGGCCCCGGCTTCGCGGCACATGGCAACTAACGTGCTGATCACGACCGGATGGGTAGTGGTGGCCATCTCCGGAGGGTTATCAAAACTCATGTTCGGCTTTATGAGCACGGTTTGCCCTGAACTCACAAAACGCTTCATACCGCCGAGGGCCTGAACCGCCGCCCGGGTGGCGGCTTCCGGACCGCCCTTGATGATTGCCAAATCCGGAGCATCTGCGGCCCCTGCCGGCCATGCCCCCAAAGCGCAAGAGCCGGCCACGGATACTGCGGCAGCGGCCTGCCATTTCAAAAAGGTCCGGCGATCGCATGTCATGAGCTCCTCCTTAGTCTTTTCGATCCTGCAAAGCACAGCTAAGGCCCCGTAACGAGTCAATACCCGCGACGTATTTGTGTTCTCCTGGATCCATGCACCCGCTTTCGGTTGTTCCTGCTTACCGCCCCCAGAAAACATCCATATCCTCAGGAGCTTCGGCTTTGACCTTCATGGTAGCGTTGGCTTGCCCTTCGGCCGGGACGGCCACATCAAGCACATACCGCTTCTTGTTTTGTTCAGCGGGCACGGAAAAGGTTTGTTCCACGTTAATATCTTCGTGTTCACTTTGTACCGCCGCTACCTCGACCTGCACGTCCACCGCCTGCTCTCGTTTGTTCTCCAGTTCGATACCCCATTGCCATTGCCGGGTTTGCCGTTTGGCTAACAAGCCTTCGTCCCCGGCTTGTACCCGCTTAGAGCGCATCTGGGCGCTGACAAACGGATCGGTTCCGAAAAACAATTCCTGGCCCACAGCGGAAATCTCTTGGCGACGCAAAAAAACACCGTCGAGAAAAAATTGCCCGGAACCGCGAAGGATATCACGCTGTAAAGGCTGTTCTAACCGCGCGCGCACAAACACCGCCTCGCTGCGCTCCGGCCGGGCTAGTCGCGTAAATTCCGCCGCGAGATCCCGCTGTTCCAGCGTCAGTACCCGTTTCGCGCCATGGGCCAAGTCCGTGGGCCCCAACTGCCACAAGGAAAACCCGGTCGCGGCGGTGTGTTCGGGCTGCGTCGCATCCGCGGGCGCCTCATTCATGAGCATAGCTGCATTGCGATTGTTTTTGGCCATGGGGCGCATTTCCGGTTGGGGGCGGATAACCCAGGGCGACAGCTCAGGAGGAGCAAGGCGGGAACGGGGCGCCACCGTAGCCACGGCAAGTTCTACGCCCTCCCAATCCTGACCAGAATGCTGCTGAAGCTGGGCACGCCAAGCAAAGCGGACGGTGTTTTCCCCCGGAAGGCCCTGCACCCGGTACATCGGCTTCCAGCCACACTTGTCCATCCGGTATTGCAACTCGGCCTCCCCCGACTTGGAAGGCGCATCGCTTACCCGAACCTGAACCTCCCAAAGGGGTTTTTGGACCAGCTCCTGAAGGGTTGCGTTTTTTTCCTGCAATGAGTCGCGGACGTTTGTCATTTGCGTTCGCACGGAGCTTAGGCGCTGCAACGCAGCTTCCAACCCCTTGCGCCAACTCTGGCTTTGCTCAACCTCCACGGCCCCGGCGTCGGCCCGACCCTGAAGGAGGTCCACCTCCGCTTCGGCCGCTTGGTGCCGCAGGCGCAATTTTTCCTTGTCCTGGCGCAAGGCCTCCACCTCGGCGGCCAATTCAGGGGCTACCTCTTCAGGCTCACGTTCGACACGCTCAGTATGCACGGCCTCAAGGACTGTGCTCCCGGGCAAGCGAACCTGCACTGAATCCGGCGCCAGGTGCCCCGGTACTTCCCAGCTCAATGTGGTCGTAGCCGCAGGAACCTCCCGACGGTCCTCGACTTGGGCGCTTTGGGGGAAAAGGACCACCTTGTCCGGTTTGGCCCAAAGCTGAGAGGGGCCGAAAAAAACGCACACAAAAAGACAGAGTACAAGACCACGAAACATAGGCTTCTCCTTCCCTTGCGCGCCGCGGGACGCCAAGTTTACTCCAATCCCTGGCTCAACCGCTCAAGGGTCTGCCAATCATACACCCGAACATCCCGACCGTTAACCGCCAGCAATCCCTGGTTCTGCAGCCGTTTAAACACCCGGGACAAGCCTTCCGGCGTGGCCCCCAGCATTTTGGCCAACTCGCGGTGGGTCAACGGCAAATACATATCTAATGTTTCCGAGTGCGTTTCTCGCGGCGCGACCCGGACAAGAAATGTCGCTACCCGCTGGGGCAACTCTTTGAGGGCCAAATTTTCCACCAGTCGCATGGATTCTTTGAGGCGGCGGGAAAGCACAAGAATGATGTGCAAAACCAACTTTGGGGCTTCATGGACCAGATTTTCAAATGTTTGCCCAGGTAAGACCAATATCTCACTTGGCTCCAAAGCCGACGCATTGGCTGGAAATCCCTGCTTTTCGAACACGGCGCAGAGGCAAAACGGCTCCCCTGTTCCGAAGAGGTAGAGGGTCTGTTCTTTGCCCTCCACCGAACTGCGGTAGATTTTCACCTGCCCGGAAAGCACCAGATAAAACGCTCGGACCGGCTCCTCTTGGCTGACAATTATCTCGCCTGGTTCATACCGTTTGACCCGCCCCTCTCTGGCCAACATCGCGAACTGCTCCTCGCTAAGTCCCTGAAAAAAATCGACCTTGCGCAATTTTTCCATTGTCTGCATAAAACGTTTTCTCATAACTCCCCAGCGGTTGCCCTGTGAGACCCGTTTGAGCCCCTGCTTCGGGCACGAGGGTACAAAGCGTTATGCCGGGGCAATTTTATGGATCCGGATACGAAGTTAACCGACATCAATGTATTCTACCGTATGTGCGGCTATAAGCATTGCATCACAACGCGCAGAAAAACAAGGAGACAAACAAGCGGTTTCTAGCTGGTACGCAACCCAGGCGCTGCTTGTTATTGTGCCCTGCCCCCGAGATCGCACCGGGCACAGCACGTTTCCAAGGCGATCCCCAAGCCTGCACGACCGGACAAAATCAGTAAAAGACCGCCACAGAGGCGTATTTATACGGCCGCGAGCGGTTCGTGCAAGAAATCCCTGCTAGAGTATTTCAGACACCTTGTTTTCTTTCTTTTTTTTAGTTAGTCTGCGCAATGTGTTTTCCCTCTCCACTTCGGCCTGTTTTGTAGCAATCCTCCTTCCAAACAAAACCGGGACCTGTTCGACAGGCCCCGGTTTTGTTATTGCGCCCACCTCGCTCGGGCACCTTGAGTCACAACACATCTCTTGCTAGAGAATGCGCGTCACGCAGTGCCGCTTTGCCTTGAAGACGGCCAGTCCCAAACTGATTCTGTATCCAAAAGGAGTCCGTCATGTCGCACACCAAAGACAACCTGAAAACCGCTTTTGCCGGCGAATCCCAGGCCAACCGGAAATACCTCGCCTATGCCGAAAAGGCCCAAAAAGACGGGTACCCGCAGGTGGCCAAACTTTTCCGGGCCGCAGCCACTGCGGAGACCATCCACGCCCACGCCCATCTGCGTCTCCTTAAAGGCGTGGGCAGCACCGAGGACAACCTCAAAGACGCCATTTCCGGAGAGACCTACGAGTTCAAAACCATGTATCCGGAAATGATCGAACAGGCCAGGGAAGAAAAAGAGAATGCCGCCGCACGCTATTTCGGCTTTGCCAACGAGGCCGAGAAAATCCACGCGGAGCTGTATACCAAGGCCCTGGAAAATCCGGCCGGCCTGCCTGAAGTGGATTATTGGATCTGTAGCGTCTGCGGCCACACCATGGAAGGCGAGCCCTCGGAAAAATGCCCCATTTGCGGAGCCAAGCCGTCGGCATATTTCAGGTCCGAATAACACGAGATTGATTGCCCAAAAAAAACGCCGCAGAGTCCAGGCAAATACGCCTGTACCCTGCGGCGTTTCGTCTGCCGCGTTCTCGTGGCTGCTTTCTTCCGGCGCGGCCTTCTTACCCAATATCCTCCCACAACAGGCCCATAATACGCCGTTTAATATGCATAAACTCCGGGGAAACCGTTGCTTCGTGGTCCCGGGGACGAGGCAAGGGAATGGGGATTTGCTCTTTTATCGCCCCAGGGCGGCGGGACATGATATACACCGTGTCCGCCAACAAAATGGCCTCATCGATATCGTGGGTAATAAACAGCACAGTCGACTGCTCTTCACGCCAAACATCCAACAACAACTCCTGAAGCAAAAGTCTAGTTTGGGCATCCAAGGCCCCGAATGGTTCATCCATCAAAAGCATTTGCGGTTGATTGGCCAATACCCGGGCAATAGCCACTCGCTGCTGCATCCCCCCTGAGAGCTCCTTGGGCAAGGCGTTTTCAAAGTCTTGCAACCCAACGAGTTCCAAATAGCGCCGGGCCACGGTTAGCCGATTCTTGGCCGGTACGCGGCGCAAGCGCAATCCAAACTCGATATTTTTGCGCACTGTGAGCCAGGGAAACAAGGTATAGGATTGAAAAACCATACCCCGGTCCGCCCCGGGACCGGTGATTTCCCGGCCCTGCAAACGGACACTGCCCGAACTCGCGCCTTCGAGCCCGGCTACGATATTCAGCAGAGTCGATTTGCCGCAGCCGCTCGGCCCAACCACCACAGCGAATTCGCCGGTCTCAATGGTAAGATTGATATCCTCAAGAGCGTGCACCGGCCCCTTAGCCGAGGGGAACGTCTTTCCCAATGCCTGTAAAGCCAAAAGCGGCATACGCGTTCTCGTTTTGTATCTGCGCAGCGGCGGCAATAAGCCAGGCCCCCGCTATTGTTTTTCACTCCAGGGCACAGCCAGCCGGGTCACCATTTTGAACACCCAATCCGTGGCGAGACCCAAAAGGCCAATAATGATCAACCCGGCGAAAATACGATCGATAGCCAAAAACCGTTGCGCCCGCAGGATCATATACCCCAGCCCCGAATTGGCGGCCACGAGCTCAGCCACCACCAAATACGTCCAGGCCCAACCAATCGTGATCCTAAGATCGTCCAAAATGCCAGGTAAGGCCCCGGGCAATACCACCAATCGGTAGGATTGGCCGCGCGATGCCCCGAGGGTTGCCGCCGCCCGGGTCAGATCCGACGGCACCGCAGCCACGGAATCAACCACCATCAGCACCAATTGGAAAAAGGTTCCCAAAAAAATGACCACAAATTTTTGGGCGTCCCCGATACCGAAATACAAAAGCGTCAAGGGCACCAAGGCTACCACTGGCAAATAGCGGGCAAATTCAATAAGCGGAGCGCACAATGCCGCGGTACGCTTCGAGGTGGCAATGGCCAAGCCCAGGGGCACGCCAAGAATCACAGCCAAAGCCCAGCCCACCATAACCCGATACGTCGAGGCCCAGGTATAGGCCCATAAAATACCTTCTCGGTGCATCTGCTTAAAGGCCCCCAAAACGGCCTCAGGACGGGGGAGAAACAGGGGCTTGACCCATTCACCATACGCCGCCGCACACCACAGGGCCAGTAACGTCAAAAAGGACAGGGCTATCAACCCCGTCCTTTTTCCATTACGCTGCCAGAGTTGCTGGACAGCCATAGTCTATTCAGCGGCCTTGTTCACGTATTCAGAGGTAACCAACTCCTCAGCCTGCACCGGAGCGGTGATTATCCCTTTGCTCCTCCAAAAATCCAGAGCCCGGTCCGCCACGGAATATATATTGTCTGGCTGGGTGCGGTCAAAAAACTCTTGATTCCCTTCGCGCCCGATGAAACGCACCCCCTCGGCCATGGCGGCCATTTCTTCCGTATCCAGCCCCATCGCGTCGGCCATGATAGCGTTGCCTTTTTCCGGATTGGAGCGGTACCAGGCAATGGCTCGATACCAGGCCCGGGTCAAACCGGTGGGCACTTCCGGGTGCTCTTTGACGAAATCTCGGTTCAAAACAACGACATCGACAATCGTTTTGGGCATCTCTTCACTGGACAAAAGCACATGGCCGCCCTCGCGTTGATCGCTTTTCGACAGCCACGGCTCCCAGGTAACAGCGGCATCAAGTTTCCCGGCCACAAATCCGGCGCCAGCATTCGAAGCGCCCATTTCGTGGAAGGTCATAGACTCTTCGTCGACGCCATACTTGTCCAAAACACTGAGGAAAAAGAAATAGGAGGTCGAGGATTTATCCAAGCCGATGGACTTTCCGGCCAGATCCGAGACACTCTGAATCTCTTCAGTGGCGATAATACCATCGCCGCCAGCGGACTCATCCATTGCGAAAATGGCCACTTCCGAGGTTCCTTTGGCAAAATGGATGACCTCCCGATCAATGACATTGGCCAGGCCGTCGATATTCCCCGAAGCCAGGGCCGCTGCATATTGGGCTTCGTCTTCGATGATAAACAATTCCACATCAATGTTCTCATCACTGAAATACCCGTTTTCCTGGGCGATATACAACGGTCCGTATCCCACCCAAGTGGCGTGGGCCAGACGTACCGGGGTCATTTCCGCCCCGGCGGTACTCAACCAAAATAGGCCCAAAATCACTTGCATCACAAGAATTCCACGAATCGACATCCGGCATTCCTCCAGTATGAATTGCGAAAGCAGCCCTATAGTCAAAGGGGAGGCAAAAAGCAAGCGCTACCCCGGCAACATACTCGCAACGAATGTCCCCTAGAGTCAGGAGGATTCCGCATCCAGGACCTGCCGAATCTTTCGGGCCAACCCCTCCATAGAAAACGGTTTTTGGATAAAGGCGAGACCGGGGTCCACCATACCACGCTTGACGATAATATTATCCGTATAGCCAGACATATACACCACCCGGATAGAGGGGTGGTGGCTTTCGACTTCTCGCTTGAGCGCCTTACCGTTCATTCCCGGCATGACCACATCGGTGAGCATGAGCTGAATGGGCTCCTCAATGTTTTGGGCGAATTGCAAAGCCTGCTCCGGCGTTCCCGCGGCCAAAACAGTATACCCGTATTCCTCAAGCACCGTCTGGATCAATTCCAACAGCTGTTGTTCATCTTCGACAACCAAAATGGTTTCCTGCCCGGTTAAAGGCGTTTCCGCCACCGGGGTTTTCTCCATTTCAGCGGAATCGCCGACGCGCGGCAGGTAAATTTTAAAGGTCGTGCCCGAGCCCGGCTCACTGTACATATGGATAAAGCCCGTATTTTGCTGCACAATGCCATATACCGTGGACAATCCGAGGCCGGTGCCTTCACCTTTTTCTTTTGTGGTAAAAAACGGCTCAAAGATCTGTTCCTGCATCTCAGCCGAAATACCTTTACCGGTATCGCTTACGGCCAAAAGCACATATTCTCCTGCTTCCACGGATAACAACCGGCTGGAATACGCCTCATCCAGGACGACATTAGCGGTCTCAATACTGATGACTCCACCCTCGGGCATTGCGTCGCGTGCATTGATCACCAGATTCACCAAAATCTGATCCACTTGCGACGGGTCCATGCGGATGTTCCAAAGGTCTTCACCGGGCACGAATTGTAATTGCACGTCTTCCCCGATCAAACGGCTCAACATTTTTGACTGCTTCTCAAGAAGCGAGTTGAGGTTGAGCACTTCCGGCTGATACATTTGCCTACGGGAAAAGGCCAATAATTGCCGGGTCAAATCTGCGGAGCGCTCCGCGGCAAGATGGATCTGATTTAAGGCTTCATACACCGGCTCTTCTACGGCGACTCGCTCCAGCGAACTTGTGGTGTACCCGAGAATAACATTGAGCATGTTGTTAAAATCATGGGCTACCCCACCGGCCAGCCGGCCCACAGCCTCCATTTTTTGGGCCTGTTGCAATTGGTACTCCATGCGCTCCCGATCGGCTTCAGCCTGCCGGGCCTGCTCGCCTTGCTCAAGGGAATACAACGCAAAGGCGACATCATTGGCCGCTTCTTGGAACAGGGCCTGCTCCTCAGAATCGCCGCCCCGTCCCGTGGGCAGCGCCACGGCCATATAGCCAAAAAACCGTTCTTGATAGCCAAGCGCCACACAGAGTGCATCAAGGCTCTGACAACGGAGTTCTTGCGGACAACCGCGACAGGCGCCCTCGCGCTTGGGAACCAGCAAAACCCCGTCGTGCTGCTGGGCCAGCCCACAACAGGGCGGTAAATTTCCCTCTTGCAAATACTCCTGCACCGGGGCATTGAATTCTTCACTTTCTTGGCCGGCTTGGTGCCATGTGTGCGGTCGGCCAGCCGCATCCACAAGCACCACCAAGGCGCTGGTAAATCCACGGCTGGCGACCATGAGTTTGCTCACCTTCCGGATGAGTTCCCCAGCCTCCGTCTCCCGGGTAATAAGCTGATTGACCTCCCGAATGGCCCGCAAGACCAGGTTGAGATGTTCCACCCGCGCCTGGGCCTGCACCCGTTCCGTGACATCCGAGGTAAAGCCGTCGATGACAAAACTCCCGTCACTCCGGTATTCGCTTATCCGAGCGTTCATCATAAACCACCGCCGGATCCCATTGCGCCGCACCCCCTCATATTCGAATTGCAGCACTTCGCCCTCTTGCTGCAACTGCTGGATAAACTCCTGGCGGCGCTCGGGATCGGCATACAATTCTATAGTAAGGTCTTCATAGTGGTTGAGTGCCTCCTGGGGGCTAGCGCAGCCCACCATCTGGGCCATCTTCGGGTTGACCTGCAACACCTGGCCGGTGGAGGTGGTCCGAAAAATACCCAGGGGCGCATTTTCAAAAAGGGCGCGCAAGGCCGCTTCACTCTCCTCGAGGCGCCGTTGCTGCGCATATTGCTCGGTGACATCGCGGAAAACCAGCACCACACCCCGGATACTGCCGCTTGAAGTATAAATCGGAGATGCGCTGTCCGCTATTTGCCGCCGGGTCCCGTCACGCGCTAGCAATACGGTATGGTTGGCCAGGCCGACCACCCGCCCTTCGCGAAGGACCATATGCACAGGCGCCTCCACCGGGGCTCCGGTAAAAGCGTTGGTGATGTGAAAAATCTCCTCGAGCAGCCGCCCCCGGGCCTCAGCCAGACTCCAGCCGGTCAACGTTTCAGCCACCGCGTTTAGTTTGCGCACCCGACCCTGGGTGTCAGTGCTTATCACCCCGTCCCCGATGGACATCAAAGTTGTACGGTGGGTTTCTTCGCTATCAGCTAATTCCATCTGTGCTTGGTTACGCTGCCGGACATACTTCCGCACATTGATCCACATTAGGGCCGCCAACGCCACGAGCAGCACAACAATACCGACCAGCATCCAATAAAACTGGGTCAGATCCCGGCGGATACTGCGGTGCAATTCCTCCTCCATGGTCTGAGCGTGCTCTAGGATGACCTTGTACAAGGCGTCGAAACGTTGGTCGCTGGCGGCCCCCTCCCGGGTATTGAGTGCGGCACCCGCCTCCAAGCGCTGAGTGGCCTGATCCCGATACTCCTGCAGTGAGTCCGCGAGCTCGCGTACTGTCTGGCGCAGGGTTCCCTTTTCTAGGCCCCGGATCGACTCCCCAGCGCCCATCCCGCCCTCAAGCATGGCCGTGGTCATTGCTTCCGCATGCTCCAAGTGTTCGATCACGCTTTCTTTGTCGACATCAGGGTCGCCAGCCAAAAGCTCTTCCAACCACATATGGGATTGGGTGACCTCAAGCTGGATACGCATACCGGTATGGATGAAACGGGCGTGGTGTGTGGTCATGCGGCTTCCAGTCATCCAGGTCAACACCACAACCACAAGCACACACACCACGCAAAACGTTAATACCGCATATAAACGCCGGGGCGTTCCAGACGACAAAGAAACTTGAAAGACAGGGGGCATTACAAAAGGCTCCTTGGAATATCAGCTCGACACGGCTCACTTCTGCCTATCCGAGCCGAAGGCAGGAGGCAAACACAAGATCGCGGCCTGGGATTATTAGGTTAAACTCTGCCAGGTTGGGCGATCGAAGAAGCTACCCTCTACATGACCCTCCATTTCCTGAAAAAGAGACCACGGCATGGAAAAGGTCAGCACATCACGCCCCAGGAGCTTGCGCACATTGGCCCGGGCGGAAATATCGGTGAGCCCCACCACGGCACGGGGCTGTTTTTGCCCCTGTTCCGCCAAAGGCAGGATACCCACGGCCTGACATCCGGCGGCAAAGGGAATGCGCACCGCGTCAATGGATTGCCGGGCATAATTGGCCAACACCACCATCGCGGAAAGTTGCTCGGCGTTGACAACAAAGGTGACCACCTTGGGCTGTTCCTGCTGCGTTACCTGCGAAAGCGGCTTCATAACCACATAGGTGGCCGGGATATCCTGAATAGGAAGAGCGTCCACAAAATCGGCCACTTCTTGGGGCCCCCGGCGGTACCGCTCCCCCTGAAGGTACTCATCCACGAAGTGCGCATCCGCCCCGGCCTCCTTGAGCCCTTCGCCAATTTGTTGTCCTGTGACCCATTGGGAATTGCCGCAGGAAAGAAAATAGTGGAATCCTGTTTCGCCCCCGGGAAATTCCGTATAGGTGTTGCCGAAACCAAGCCCGACCCCACCGCCCCAACACCCGTAGGTCTCGCGGTCAAACACAGCGGCCCGGCCGCGGGCGGCATTGGCGAATCCGAACATGACACAACTAAAACGGCCCTTTTTGAATTGCAGGGCGTTTTCCGGCTTGCTCTCACTCCAGAGCATAGCCACCGGCTCGTAAGCCGGAGCCAAAACATTTTGCATCGCACTTTGCATACCTGCCTCCTTGGACTCTATCTCCCACATATTTCAAACCCTGAATCCGCGTACGATTTATTGGCGTCCATTCTCTTTAGAGATTACCACAGCACTTGGGAGGACAAAAGACCAAAGTGTCGCGGACCGATTTTCTCTTTTTCCCAGAGAGAAAAAAGAACTGCCAAAATCTCCGCACAGACAACAACAGCCCGGAGGGAGGCACGCTCCATCCGGGCTGTTGGCATCACCCACCGTGTATCGACGCAGGCTACTCCTGGCCCGAACCGACCAGCGGCAGTTCTTTGGTGATCTCGAAAAAAACCAGAAAAAGGTCACCTTCAGAATCATGGGCATAGCTGCGGCGACGCATTTCAAACAAGCGCTGCGTGTTGTGTTCCTCACTGACCTTTTTCAAATACAATCGCTTGCCCTTGTAGCCTTGCCCCGCCTCTTTAAAGAGATACACCGCCTTGGGGTTGGATTGGAGATTGGCATGGGAGAGCCGATCGCGCATAATAAGCGCCAGCGATCCGTCCTCCATAATATGCGGCCGGGCATACACGGCCGCGTCCACATTGCCCTCACTATCCGCCGTGGACAAAATACCGATCCCTTCGGTGTTTTCAAAATATTCGCGCAATTCCATACAATGCTCCTTTGATCTCGGGTGACAAGGATTGGTTCCGATTCCCAAAAAAAAGAAATAAGGGGCCGCCCCAACTTGGCAAGAGAAAAACGCATTTTTTTCCTCGGCCCGGCTCCCCAGTCGATTGGCCTATGGAACATCGGCAAAGGCAGCCACCATTTGCCGGGGATAGTCGGTAAAAATACCGTTGGCCCCGGCCGCGTGCCATTGACGGGCCTCAGCCATATCGTTGACCGTATAGATATGCACATCGACCCCAGCCTCTCGAAGCCGGGGCACGTCTTCCGCTGCCAGGCAATCCCGCCGCGGATGATACGCCTTTGCCGCAAGACGACGCAACCACGGCACGGGGTCAATAAGGGGGCGTGCTACAAGCAAGGCACGGTCAACAGCGGGGCTGCGGCGGGCTAACATCTTGAGATAGGCAGAGCGGAAAGAGGAAAACAGAACCAGTTCCGGCGCTATACCACTTTCGGCCACTGCTGCGAGCACCGCGGTAACCACCGCCTCGTCGGCGAATTGCCCATAGTGGTCCTTGATCTCGATGTTGCTGTAAAAAGTATGCGCTGCAGCAAAGGCCAGCGCATTGGAGAGGGAAACAACTCGGGTCCCACTAAAGGCGGCGATCTCAGCGGGCCCAACTTCTCCAGAACGGATCGTGGCAAAGGGATCCTCCCGGGCGAACCAGGCGCCGAAATCCAAGGCCAAAAGCTCAGCGTAAGTATGCCGGGAAATCCAAGGTGTTTTCCCGGTTTCCCCGAAAGCCCAATCCGAGGTGCGCGCCAGATGGTTGTCGTGGACCACCACCGGCACATGATCCCGGGTCAGGCGGACATCCCCTTCCCATCCATGGGCCCCACTTTGCAGGGCCGCAACCAGGGCTGGCCATGTATTTTCCGGCGCATGGGCCCGGGCGCCGCGGTGGGCAAAAATCCGCCATTCGGCCACGCTTAACTGCTCCCCGCGGCCTTGCGCACCTGCCCCACATCCGTTTGCCCATGTATAACCTTGAGCAGGCCGTCTTCCTTCAAAGAGAGCATACCGTCGTCTACGGCCTGGTGCCGAAGCTCCTCTGTGGGTTTGCGGTATTTGATACATCCTTTGATGCCTTCGGTGTTGACCATCAACTCGTGGATACCGGTACGACCACGATACCCGCCAAAGCATGAGGAGCACCCTTTAGCCCGGTACAACACCGGCTGTGCCCGCCACTCTTCGGGCACAGCGCTCTCCCAATTCGTCCCGAACTCCGCGCGCAATTCTTCGATTTCGCTGGCCTCCGGGGTATAGGCCTGCTTACACCGCGGGCACAATGTCTTTACCAACCGCTGGGCCAAAACACACAACAACGAATCCGCAAAATTAAACGGATCCAGATTCATATCCAAAAGTCGCGTGATCGTTTCCGGCGCGGAGTTGGTGTGCAGGGTGGAAAACACCAAGTGACCGGTCAAAGAGGCCTCCACACCGATATGGGCGGTTTCCTCGTCACGCATTTCACCGATCATGATCACATCCGGGTCGGCCCGTAAAAACGAGCGTAGGGCTGCAGCAAAAGTCAATCCGATTTTTGGCTGCACTTGGAGCTGGCGCAATCCGGTTTGGGTGATTTCCACCGGATCTTCCGCCGTCCAGATCTTCCGGTCCGCGCTGTTGATATAGCTCACTGCCGAATGCAATGTTGTGGTTTTCCCCGAACCCGTCGGCCCCACCACCAACAACAACCCGTACGGCTGGTACACCATGCGTGTAAAAGCACCCAAGACATTGGAATGCAGTCCTAATTGTTCCAAAGGCAACGGCTTGCCCGAGGCCAATACCCGTAAAACTACATCTTCTTGCCCGTCCACCGTGGGTAATGTCACTACCCGATATTCTACCACGGTATTCATGCCCGGCAATTTCAGCTTGACCTTGCCGTCTTGGGGCAACCGGCGTTCGGCGATGTCCAAATGGGCCATGATCTTGACCCGAGAAACAAGGGGCCGGGCTAGGCCGATACGAACCTTTTTCAATTCATGGCACGTCCCATCCACACGGAGGCGGATGGTACACGATCGGGCCCGGGAGTCGGGCTCAATATGGATATCCGAGGCCTGCCGCTTCCAGGCCTCAATAAGCAGCGAGTTCACCAAACGCACGACTTCGCTGTCTTCCTCTGAGACCTCCTCCACCCCTTCCAGGCGGGTGTCGTCCTCATCAAGGGCAACGACCTCCTCGTCAAAGGAGAAGATATCCTCCGAGGCCCCGAAACTCTGAAAAAAATGGTCGATATAGGCCAAAATATCAGCATGGATGGCCACTTTGGGCACAATGCGGCTGGTTCCCAAAATAAACCGGATCTCATCCATCCGCCCCAGATCATAGGGATTGCTCATCAAGACGACGATGTCCTGCCCCTCTTCGGCAAAGGGCACCCAGCCGTAGCGCTTCAAAAATTCAGGGTCGAGATTACGTTTTTCGAATAAGCCAAACGGGGGGTCTATCTCCCGGTCAAAGGCGACGTACTCCACATCATAAAAAGCGCTTAAGGAAGCCCCCAGCACTTCACGCTCAATCCCGTAATCCTGGAGCAGAATCTGGTCCAAGTCCTCGTCGCGTTTTTGGGCTTCTGCGGTGGCCTGCTGGAGTTGGGCCTCGCTCAGGCGCCCAGAGGCCAATAAAAGCCCATACCGGCTCTTGGGCTTTTCTTTTTGTGCGGGCAGCAGGTGCTGCATTCGGGACTGCAATCCTGGAAAATGAGGATCCAAGCGTTGCACTTTCCACAACGCCTGCCGGGCTTCGGTGTTTTTCCCGAGATGTATGTACCAGCCACTGAGGGTAAAAAGAAGGGTGGCATGTTCGGCAACCGGAAATTCATGTTCCAAAAGGGCACTGGCGATGAAATCAGCACCCTCCTGTAGCCGCTGACTTTTTTCAAAGCACTCGGCGGCAAAACGCAAAAGGGCTGGATCGCGGTTGCCATTGTGATATTCCCGCAACAGCTCGGTTAACCCGCCGTCATAATCCCCTTCGGCACATTGCGCCCGGCCCCGTTCTATGCCTTGGCTCTCGCTTTTTTCCAACTCGCTTTGGCCAGAGCGAACCACGGGACTGGGAGTCTCCTCTGCACGATTGGCGAAATATTCCTCCATCTTCCGCCACTGCTTGGTCAATCCCTTACGCGACGCCAAAGGACGCGTTTGTCGCAGGACAAACAATGTCCGTTGCGCGGCCTGGACGCTTTGGCGCACCTCACCTTGCTCGGCCGTGGATTGCACGAGCTGGCGACGGTGACGTAAAAAAGCGAGGAATCCTTCCCAACTCATGGCAGATGTGTCCTCTTTCCTCTCGGAGACACGGCTGATCCAACCGTTTATGGCCCGAAAATGGGGCGAATACCGCACAACAGTTCCGCTTTCCGACCAAAATGGTACGCATTTCCAGCACACGGAGCAAGCAACAGGTCTTGCATCTCACCCAAAACCGGTAAATGCGCCCCCAAACCCCATCCGGGTTTTTGTCCACGGGCTCTACACACGTGCAACGCCCACAAGCGCACAAGAAAGGCCACGCCCAAAGCGTGGCCTTATACCTGCCGTAGGCGGCTTCCCTGAATCCGTGCGAATTCTTGAACCTAGCTGACTTTGTCCATTTTGAACACAAGCCTTGAAGCTCTCCCACCACGGGGTCTTGTCAGGACAGGGAGTGCTCCATCCACCCTAGACGCAAACGACTTTTCCTGGCTACCGCAGTAACGGCAGCCAGGAATTATTACGCGAGTTCTAAGAAAATGGTGCTCGCCCCCCGTAACACCGAGAACCAAGACCACAGATCCCGGGACTATTTTTGCAGCCAGGCCATCATATTGCGCAACTCATCTCCCACTTCTTCGATCTGATGCTCATGGGCTTTCCGGCGCATGGCCTTAAAGGCTGGCAGACCGGCCTGGTTTTCCAATATCCAATCCCGAGCAAAGCGGCCATTTTGAATGGCGGTGAGCACCTCGCGCATCCGTTGTTTCGTCTGTGCGTCTACAATCTGCTCCCCGCTTACGTAATCGCCGAATTCCGCCGTATCACTAATCGAATAGTGCATACGCTTGAAACCGCCTTCATACAGCAGGTCCACAATGAGCTTGAGCTCATGCATACATTCGAAAAAGGCCACTTCCGGCTGATATCCCGCTTCAACCAGGGTTTCGAAACCGGCTTTGATCAAGGCGCTCACGCCGCCGCACAACACGGCCTGTTCCCCGAAAAGGTCGGTTTCCGTCTCTTCGGCAAAGGTCGTGACCAACACCCCGGAACGGGTAGCCCCAATCCCTTTGGCATAGGCCAATGCGCGCTCCATGGCCTGCCCGGAGGCATCTTGTTCCACCGCGACCAGAGCGGGGACACTCCCGCCACGCTCATATTCCCGGCGCACCAAATGCCCAGGGCCTTTCGGGGCGATCATGACCACATCGACATTTTCCGGAGGCACAATTTGATTGTAGTGGATATTAAACCCGTGACTAAAGACCAAGGTCTTCCCGGCAGTTAAATTGGGAAGTACTTCCTCGGTGTAGACCTTCGGCTGAATCTGGTCCTGAACCAAAATTTGAATCATATCCGCCTGGCGGGCCGCCTCCGCAGCGCTGACCGGGGTAAAGCCATGCTCTTTGGCCAACTCATGATTGCGGCCACCGGGACGCTGACCGATAACCACATTGACCCCGGAATCCCGCAAATTTTGGGCGTGGGCGTGGCCTTGGCTACCGTAGCCGATGATGGCCACGGTCTTGTCTTGCAAAACGTTCAAATCGGCATCGTTCTCGTAAAAAATCTGCATGTATTCTCCTTTGGCGTCGTATTCTTCTTTGGCGATTGTACTCACTGCCCCTCGTAGGGGTACATGTTAACTGTCGAGTTGCATGCTCCGGCGCATGGCCACGCTGCCGGTGCGGGCTATTTCCTTGATGCCGAAGCGCTGCATGAGATTAATCAGGGCTTTGATTTTGCCCTGGTCACCGGTGACTTCGATAATCAGCTCCGTAGGACTGACATCGACGACTTTGCAACGAAAGATATCCACTATGCGCAAGATTTCCGGGCGAGCTTGACCTTCGGCGTTTATCTTCAGCAACACCATCTCCCGATCCACCGCCTGCTCCAAGGCCAAATCCACGACCTTAATCACAGTGACGAGCTTGCGTAGCTGTTTGATTATCTGCTCGATAATCTGCTCATCTCCACGAGTGGTAATGGTCATCAGGGAGACCCCCTCCTCCAAGGTAGGGGCCACATTCAAGGATTCAATATTAAATCCGCGTCCGCTGAATAAACCGACCACCCGAGACAACACCCCGGGCTCATTTTCCACGAGTACTGACAAAGTGTGTCGCATACGTATTTCTTCTCCTGCCTTTGTCTGCCCGAGCCGGGCTTACCAGGCCGTTGCAAGCATCCTGAATGACGACAAAATTTTGAAGTTCGAGCTGTTACGTACAAAAAGGTACGCTACGAACGTAAACGTTGTATTGCTGTCCCTTGGAATGTTTGAACGGACTGGACGATACTGTTTTACCAGTCAGTTAGACCAACAACATATCCGTGAGCGAGGCCCCGGCCGGTACCATAGGATAAACATTTTCCTCTTCCACGACCCGCACGTCGATAATGGCGGTTTTGGGGGAAGCCAAAGCCTCCCGGAGCGTCGCATCCAGCTCCTCATTTTTCTCAATGCGGTAGCCTTCCGCGCCGTAAGCCCGGGCCAACTGGACAAAATCAGGGTTGGTATGCAGACAAGTCGAACAATAGTTTTTACTGTAAAAAAGCTCCTGCCATTGGCGGACCATTCCGAGATAGCTATTGTTAAGGATAACGATTTTCACCGGTAAATCGTAGCTCACCGCCGTGGCCAATTCCTGAATATTCATCTGAATTGAGCCATCGCCCGCGATATCTACGACCAACCTATGGGGAAAGGCCACTTGGGCACCAATAGCGGCGGGGAACCCATAGCCCATCGTCCCCAGCCCCCCGGAAGTCAACAACGTCCGCGGTTTATTGTACAAAAAGTGCTGGGCCGCCCACATCTGGTTTTGCCCCACTTCCGTGGAAATAATCGCTTCGCCTCCGGAAATCTCGTAAATCTTTTCCACTACGGCCTGTGGCTTGATAGCCCCCTCGGTCTGGTCCTCGCGATACCCCAAAGGATGGGACTCCCGCCAAAAGTGGACCTGTTCCAACCATTTTCCATGCTTGTCGCCCCAGGGGATATCCTCAACTATCGGCGCCAGCTCCCGGCGTAAGGCATGCAGAGCTGCGCCGCAATCCGCCACTACCGGCACATGGACAGAGACATTTTTGCGAATCGAAGTGGGATCCACATCAATATGCACCAAGCTGGCCTTTTGGGCAAAAGCGTCTAACTTGCCAGTGACCCGGTCATCAAAGCGGGCCCCAACAGCGACGATCAGATCCGCATTGTTCACGGCCATATTCGCCGCATATGTGCCGTGCATACCAAGCATTCCCAACCAATTGGGATGATTGCCCGGAAAGGCCCCTAAGCCCATAAGCGATGACGTGACCGGTATATCCAGGCGCTGGGCCAGCCACTGCAGATCCTCCGCCGCACCGGAAGAGATGACCCCGCCTCCAGCAAACAACAGCGGGCGTTCTGCGCCTTGCAACAGCTCAAGCACCTTGCGCAACTGGCGGATATTGGGTTCAATATTCGGATTATAGCTGCGCATGGAGATGGTTTCCGGATACGTGTACTCTGTCTTGGCCAGCATGACATCCTTGGGCAAATCGACCAATACCGGGCCCGGCCGTCCCGACCGGGCCAGGTAAAAGGCCTGTTTGATCGTCTTCGCCAAGTCGCGCACGTCCTTGACCAAATAATTATGCTTGGTGCAAGGACGAGTAATGCCGACAATATCCACTTCCTGGAAGGCATCGTTGCCGATGAGCGGGGTGGGCACCTGACCGGTAAACACCACTAGCGGAATAGAGTCCATATAGGCTGTCGCAATGCCGGTGACCGTGTTCGTGGCTCCCGGCCCGGAAGTCACCAAACAGACCCCGGTTTTCCCGGTCGCCCGTGCGTAGCCGTCCGCAGCATGGACCGCGCCTTGCTCATGACGGACGAGGATATGATGGAGATCGTACTGCGGGAGGATATCATAAATATCAATCACTGCCCCGCCGGGGAAGCCAAAAATATGATCGGTCCCCTCCTGCTTCAGGCTCTCCATCAAAATCTGTGCCCCGCTCAATTCCATAATCAAGCCTCCCTTTTTCTATACTCTTCCAATAGATCTTGCAGCTTGCTCTTGCCGGCTAATTTTCGCTTTTTAATCGCTTTCATCTGGCTCTCTTCCTGGGGTGAGAGGAAGGGCTTGTTGGCATACCGCTCCAGTTCCCGTTCCAAGGAAAGGTGTTGCTCCCATAGCTCCTTGATCTGCGGGTCCTGCTCCCCATACTTGGCAATGAGATCCAGTTCATACTGCTCCATGACGTTGCCTCCTAATCGGTCAATAACGTCCATTTGGGTTCATCACTACACGAGATAACTATTGTCTTCTTTCGCCCTGTTTGTCCACTACCGAGTTCCACAGCAGTCGAGCGCAAGCCCAACCGAGAGGCCACAAAACGGCACAAGGCTTGGTTGGCCTTGTTTTCCACGGGAGGCGCTTGGAGCTTGACTTTCAGGCAATCCTGATACAATCCCACAGCCTCTGTTTTTTGGGCCTTCGGTTGGACCCAAACACGAAGACGCCATTTGCCAGGGCCAGCGGATTCCGCAAACGGAAAACACTGGGAAACGGCGGGTTCACTTCCCATTGTCAATGTGCTTCTCCACACTTACCAAACCAATCGCCGTAAAAGCGATAATTTTACATGGTCATAGCCACTTGATACAGGGTTCTGACCACAAACATTTTCAAAAATTGAATGGCTAAGAGTACCGCCACTGGTGAAAAATCTATACCGCTTAAATACGTAAAGGGCAACCAACGTCTTACACGCATAAATACAGGTTGGGTTAAATTATAAATAATGCGCACAATGGGATTATAGGGATCCGGATTGACCCACGTCAGCACAGCCGAAACAATGATGATCCAAAAATACAGGGTCAAAACCGTATCTAAAATCCCCGCAAAGGCTTGTAAAAAATTCGCAAAAACAAACATTAGCACTCCTTATAAGGAAGACTGAATTTATACTCGTAGTTTTGCATCCGCACAAATTACGCCCCCATCTTTTGCCACTCCGTTGAACTCGTCCTTATCGAGGGGGCAACTTTAACGCCAGTGTCTGGCGCAAGCAACTGTAATCAGGGACATACATATCCGCAGGCAAGGTAGGGTCTTGGTAAGCCCAAAACGAGACCCCTGTAGCCGCTGCCACGCGGGCGTCCACATCGGTATCCCCGATATACACCACTTCCTCTGGCCCCAGGTACCAGGTTTGTAAAATCCGGTGCATACTCTCCGGATGGGGTTTGGACCACGACACCTGGCTTGAAGTGATGACCGGAAAAAAGAACCTTTCCAGATCAAACATTTGCAGGATAAGACCCATAGTGTCCGTGCGATTGGTATTCACCCCCATGCGGATGCCGCGGGCGGCCAACATCTCAAGCATCGGCAATAAATCCGGTTGGATGGTAATGTAGGGAACCAAATCTTTGTATTTGATATGCCCGCGTAACGTATTGACCTCAGCCAACGCTTCCGGGGGCAAAATATAGGCTAGCGACTGTGCCACAGTATGACTGTGGACATAATCCTCCTGGTCAGGCGACATCGGTGGTAAACCAACCCTATCGCGCAAGCGGTTATAGAAAGCTAAATTGGCCTCTTTGGAATCGATCAACACCCCGTCACAGTCAAAAATGATGCCGCGCAGAGAAGAAAAATAGGCCTCGGGCAGCAGAGGATTGCATTGCAGGGTGGGCCGAAGTCGCTCCATTGTATTTTGTACAGACTCGGACGCATTCATAACCACATCAAAACCTTTATTTACTAGTATCGAAAATTTCCGTGGCCATTTCTCGCAATTTGTATTTTTGGACTTTACCACTGGCTGTCATGGGATACTCGGAAACAAAGGTGATATGCCGAGGGATCTTATAACGTGCGATCTGGCTGCGACAAAAATCCCGCACATCTTCCGGCGCCAGTTCAAATCCCGGCTTGGCAATAATAAAGGCGCCGATCTGTTCGCCGTATTTCTCACTGGGCACCCCCACAACCTGGACATCAGCCACCCCGTCCATGGTAAACAAAAACTCTTCGATCTCCCGGGGGTAAATATTTTCGCCGCCCCGGATGATCATATCCTTTAAACGCCCGGTTATGGACAAGTACCCTTCCTCGTCCATAACTCCAAGGTCACCAGAGTGGAGCCATCCCCCGGCGTCAATGGTCTTGGCGGTGGCTTCTTCCATCTTATAATAGCCAGCCATGACATTGTACCCACGGCAGCAGACCTCCCCTTGGGTCCCCGCGGGAACCGGGGTGTTGGTCTCAGGGTCCACCACCCGAACCTCGATTTCCGGCATAGCGCGTCCGACGCTCTCCACACGCTTGCGCAATTCGTCATCCACCCGTGTCTGGGTCATGACCGGGGAGGCCTCGGTCAACCCGTAACAAATGGTGACCTCATCCATATACATGGAATCAATAACCTGCCGCATAACTCGGACCGGACACGGCGAGCCGGCCATAATCCCGGTTCGCAGGGAGCGAAAATCGAATTTGGAAAACAAACGATGGTCCAAAATGGCGATGAACATGGTCGGCACCCCGTACAGGGCAGTGCATTGTTCCTGCTCCACAGAGGACATGGCGTGCACAGGATTGAAACCTTCCAAAACTACCATCGTCGCCGCGTGACTCACCGCGGCCAGGACCCCCAAGACACAGCCGAAGCAATGGAAGAGCGGTACTGGCAAGCACACCCGGTCTTCATGGGAGAACCGCTGGTTTTCCCCGATCCAGAATCCATTGTTGCCGATATTGTAATGCGTGAGCATAACCCCCTTGGGAAAGCCGGTCGTTCCGGAGGTATACTGCATATTGACCACGTCATGGGGGTCAAGGGTGGCTTGGCGCTCAGCATAGGCTGTGGCACTGATCGTCTGCGACAAGGCCATAATTTCCGGAATGGTATACATTCCCCGGTGCTTTTCCTGACCCAAAAACACCACCCGTTTCAAATGTGGAAACGTGTAGCTGCGTAATTCGCCCCGCTGCTGGGTCTTGAGTTCCGGAATGAGCTCGTAGGTGACTTGAATATAATCCGTGTCCCGAAACCCGTCGATGAGCACCAAATTCTCCGCCTCGGATTGTTGCAAGAGATATTGCAGCTCACTTTTTTTGTAATAGGTGTTCACCGTGAGCAATACGGCCCCGATCTTGGCGGTAGCAAATTGCAAAGCGATCCAATAGGGTACGTTCGTCGCCCAAATGGCGACTTTTTCGCCCTTTTGGATCCCCAAGGCCATTAGCCCCCGGGCCAGGCGATCAACGACCTCGCCAAACTCCTGGTAGGTGAGGCGGAAATCCCGGTCGACATAAACCACCGCCTCATTGTCAGGGTGCGCGGCCACCGCCTCGTCAAGCATTTGCCCAAGCGTAATTTCACGCAACAATGTTTCAGCCATAGGCGCTCCTTCTCAAAAAGTATGTCGTGCCCTGTCGCGACGAAGGCAAAACCCTGCTAATCAGGAAAATACATCACCGCGTAGATTTCCGCTTTTGTTTCCCCAGCCGCCCCAACATGGTGCGGGACAATAGAATTATAGTACATAGAATCTCCGGGACCGAGGAAATAACGGTTTTCGCCGTACACAAGCTCCACCTGCCCCCCGACAACGACAATAAATTCCTCGCCTTCGTGTGAAGAGAGCTGCTGCGGCTCAGATTCGGGATAAATCTCTACATAAAAGGGCTCCATATGGCGGTCAGACTTGCCTTTGCCCAACGAATGGAAACGCAGGCTTACGGGCTTGTCTTTACCCTTGAGCATGCTCAATTCTTCTTCACGCTCGGTTTGTCGCACAATAAGCGGATCTTCACTGAGGTGGTCATCCAAAAATGTCCCCAACCGGGTTCCCAGCGCACGGGCGACCTTTAAAAGCGGCCCAAGGGAAGGATAGACCTCGTCTTCCTCCAAAGCGCGTAAAAAGGCGGTGTCCAAACCGGTGCGGTTTGCTACGTCATCTAACGCCAATTCCTGCTCTTCACGAAAGGTTCGAATCCGCTTTCCCACTTTGCTTTTCGCCATACATCGTTCTCCTTGAGCGCACCTTCCTAGCGCTGGCCCCAGGGGCTCAGGCCGTGTGTTTGTAGCAGTTAACAGGGGACATGACGCAAACAACAGCGCTCGTCACTGCCGCTTTGGGCCGCGGCTGTGGCCAACGCAACGCCATGTGGGAGACTCACGCAGGAACAAAGAGGATCTCATGTTCGGGGGCAACCAATCCTTCCAAACGTTCCCACTCCCGACTGGAAATCAACTTTGGCAGGGAAAAAATGCCGTAGTGTCCAGCGGCAAAGGGCGAATCTGCCGGAAGCGGCTGCCATTTGACACCGAATTCCACCATTTCTTCGTAGATCTCCTGGTCGGAACACACCAAGCAGATCCCCTCGGGGACCAAAAGCAAAAACGAAATCAGCAAACGGCGCCAAGACACTTCCCGCTGCCGCACCGTGGTGGACATGCTTTCATTGAGGCCCATTTCCCGACGCTCAGACGTATCTAATCCGAGTTGCTCTGAAAATCGGGCCCAAGAAGACGCGAAACCAGCTTCTAATTCCTCAAGCTCTGTATAACGCTCTTCCAAGGCCCAGGCCAAAATCAATAAGAGCTGGGCCTGCAACCTGATCTGGCGCCGCACGGATTCCGGGTCTGGCGTATCTTGCCGAAGCAGGCGGCGCAGATCGGCCTGGATAGCCATCGAACTGTACCCCGGCTCAGAGCCAAAATCAGACAAGGCCAAGGCCGCTAAATCCTGCGGGGAAAACTGTTCCCCATAGGCCAACAGATCCCCCAGAGCCCGCCGGGCCTGCTCAGGGCCCAACACAAGCTCGCTCGGACGCCACCAGTGCGCTTCGTCCTTTTCAGCAATGCCAGGGTCCAAAAAACGGACCTCGCTTGGCAAGGAAGTTGACACAAGCGAGGGATGCAACTCGGGAAAAAAAAGAAACAATTGCTTCTGGGGCTCTTGCACAACGACCGCCTTTATTCACCACAGTAATGGAAAAAGCCCGGGCATCTTTTGCCCGGACGTAGCGCCTGACATGAGCACACGGCGTAAAAAAATCCTCGCACATGCCACCTGCGCGGCAGGCAGGAGTCGTATGCCACCTTCAAATGGATTTGTACAAACCAAGAAAAAACATAGAACCACATGTACGTGTCTAGGTTGCCACGTTTCTGCCTGGCACGCAATCGTCACAGTGCAGCCCATGCTGTGCCGCGTCCCCTCCCGTGCGTTCGTAATGCGAACCGAACGCGCACACCCTCTGGCAACAGGAGCCTGGGTTTTTCTGGTTCGGTGAAAAAAAGACTGAAACCGGGGCCCAGAACCCCAAATGTTTCCCTTGCCAGAGAGCTATGGACAGGTAAACCGCTTACATCGCCCCCTACATGGCGGCAAACGCCGCAAGCACACATCTCCCCATTGCCAGGCACACTCCTGACCGTCTGCTTCAGCAGGGGCAAACTGAGAACAAAAAAAGGGCAAAATCCAGACCGAGGCCCAGCGTCGCTCCCACAAGAGCCTGGTTTGCTCTTCTGAAAGCTGAAACCGGTCCGCACGTTCCAGGAACAAGACGAAATCCTCTTCCAAAGACTGCAAGGCCCGGCAGCGCCAGGAGGTCTGCCAACCGGGATTACGCCACTCCTCGTATACGCACACCCCGTGGTGATAAAAACGGCATCCGGTTCCGGGAAGAGCAACACAGCTGGTCATAAACGCTCTCATTCCGGTTTACCAACAACCAGAACACGTTGGGTTATACGCGAGAGCCAACGTCGGCACACGCATCATCTGATCGGACGGTTGAACAAGTCCTTGCTTGCAAGCCGGTCAAAAATCCCAAGAGACGGCGACAGGAAATTCAAGCTCGCAGAGTACGTACCCGTGCCAAAAAATCTGAAGGTTTTGCCGCTTTGTTGCCAGCGGAAGATTTTTCAACAGCCTTTTAGACGCACATTGGCATCAGTTGCCCAAAAGGGTTGCGACCTGGACCAGCTTGCCCTAGACCTACAAATTGCCATTGGGCAAACCGGTCTTTGCCCAATGGCGGGAGAGCATTGCATAACCTCGACAAAGTAGGTACACAGAGCCGAGTTTTTGTCTCTGTTCAGGACGTTAAGAATACGCCACCTGAACCAGCGGCGTATTTGCACCTAACCATCGGCATCTTTCAGGAGGCACGCAAACAATGATTGGCGGCATAGGAATCCCGGAACTGCTTATTATCCTGGCCATTGTCCTGGTGATTTTCGGTGCGAACAAGCTCCCGGAAATCGGCTCGGGAATGGGCCGGGCGATCAAAAATTTCAAAAAAGCCACTGACGAGCCTGAAGAAATCGACGTCAGCGCCAAAAAAGAGGAAATCAACTCCGAAAACAAGGCCAGCAGCGAAGAAACGGAAAAAACCAGCCACAGCTCAAACTAGCTGAAACTGGAGTACGCCCCGCGGACTCCGCAGCCCCGCAGCTAGGCTGTTGCCCCACGGTGTGGGGCAAAAAAACCTGCTGCGCTCCGGGCACAGAGCCCCAGCTGGCTCGCCCCAGCATGGACAAAACAGTGGCCAGACAGGAAGTCTGACCGCCTATCATCTGCGGCACATGCCTCCATCTTATTGCGACAAGGGGCGCAATTCAAATTGCACCCCTTGTTGGGGGGCCAAGCGGCCCAAGCGGGCCTTGAGCCGGGAAGCATCCAAAACATCAAGCCGCCACTGCGCTCGAACCCCTGCCTCATCCACGCGCAGACCAAGCAGCGTGGCATCATCCACACTGACGTCAAATTGGCTCAGTCTATGCTGCCACCCGAGCGCGCCTTCAACAGTGGGCCAGCCAGAGACGTCCAGTTTCATCCTTTGCACGACCCGTGTTTGCACCTCGGGTTGCTCAAAATACCGAGACCACACCGACTGCCACGCTGTTCCCAACTGCGCAGAAACGCTTTCCCATTGCTCTTCGGCGGTTTCGAGTTGCAAGCGCCAACGGCCCTCTTGGAAAGCCGCGCGCAGCTCCGGGGACTCAGTCTCCTGAGGCTGCACCCCGCTAACGGCCTCCCAATGGGTGATCTCTCCGCGCTGCTCTTGGGTGAGTCCTTGGGTGACAAGCTGAAAGCCCAGCGGGTTCCCAGCAGTATAAAACGTCCCCCACCGCTTCAGCCGCGCCTTGAGTTCAGCCGTATTCACCACCACATCCGCCCGATACCCTATGCGCCCCATCTCTTTTTCATAGTGCTCCGCAGCGTAGCTCAACACCAAGGAACGGGCAGAGTCAGCCAATTCTTTACGCAAGGCCGCTTGATGCTCTGGGCCCAAATCTCCGGGGACAATCGTTTCAGCTTCCAACACCAGCGCCTGGACAAAGGCCGCTTCTCGCGCCTTGGCCATAGAAGTCCATTGCGCCTTGGGTGACAACGCGGCCGGATTTTGTTCCAGTTCCACCTCTTGCATCCCGGCGAGGGCTCCGGAACTGCCGACGCCCACCATCCAGACCATACACAGGGCCCAGCCGATGGCTTTTTTCCACCGGGCGCTTCGCCTATATTTCTTAGCGCAACTCAAATTCTTCCACCTCGCTGCTGTCCGTCTTCTGGGGAATCTGCGTACGCGGTCCATCAGAGGTAGCATTCTCCTCGATACCCTCGTTTTGTTGTCCCAGGACAAAGACCACCCGCGCGTGCTGCAAGGCTGGCACCAACTGGGCCATATCCTTACTTGGCGCCAGGACTACCGCATCGGTTGCCAACTTGCCCTGCACAGAAAAGGCCTTAAGCACTTCCGGGCGCCGCCCCACACGTGAGTGTTCCAATGCTGCCGCCATACTGCGCACATATACAGCCATGCCTTCTTGGCGCGCCGCCTGGGCCTGCACACGGCCCGGCCCATACAGCACATCGCCCTGCTCTCCGTATACTTGCGGAAATAACGCCGGTTGCAAAGCGACCTCGCGGGCATCGACGATAACCCCGGTATATGGCTGCTTGGCGTTGCCTGCGCCGGGCTGGACGGGTGCATCAGCGCTGTCCCAGCGGCTTTGGGAAGAGCCGAGGACCTCAAGCAGTCTTCCCAAAAACGCCAAACGGACTGTCTGCTCAATATCAACCCCGACATCCGTTTCGACCTCAGGAGAGTGGGTCAAGCCATACACGGCTTGGCGCAGCCCCTTATTCGCGATCCAAAGGTCGCGCAGCTGATGTTCGCTGTCCACACGAAGATGCTCCAGACTCCGCAAAAGCTGTTGCCGCGCGTGCATGGCCGCCCCACGTCGCAGAATCACTTCTGAAGGGGGAGCTGTGGCGTTTTCTGCTGTATATTCCCAAAAAGAGGCGGAACCGGTAGCCTCTATATATTGATCCGTCCAATCAATGTGCCCTGGCCCACTTGGCTCAAGTACCTGGGCTGTGGCAATGGAGCCGAGAAGAGACACACTAACTGCCACCCCAGCAATACCCCCACATCCCCGCAGCAACCGCCGGAACCAAACAGCTAGACCTTTTTTTCCTATAATGCACCACATCCGTTTTCCTTCCCCAATTATCCGGCCTGAATCCAATTTTGAACCAATGCGCAGACTCTGTCTTCGGCCCCAGGCTGGAGCCAGGACACCTCTGGTTCTTTTCGAAACCAGGTCAATTGCCGCTTGGCGTAGGCCCGGGTGTTTTTCCGCCACATATCCAGCGCAACCGTTTTGCTGTACTGCCCGCGTATATACCCCAAAAGTTCCGCACACCCAATACCGGTCCACCCAGGCGCTTCGGAGTCAGGGCAGCGTTGCCAAGCACGCTGCACCTCTTCCACCGCCCCCGCTGCGAGCATTTGCTGGATGCGCTTGTCTAAACGCGGGGTCAAGGTCGCCAAATCCGTGGAAACGCCAAGAAGCAGAGAGTTGTATCTACAGCCCTGCTCCTGCTGTCGCGCATGCCATTGACTCAAAGACCGCCCCGTGGCCAGCCGCACTTCCAGTCCACGACCGACACGTTGTCGGTCGTTGGGGTGCACGTGTTTAGCCCACTGCGGATCCAGACGCTGCAACAACCGATGGGCCCATTGTCTATTGCGGGTGTGAAACAAGCGTTGCACCCGATTGCGTATTTCATCGGGGATCTCGGGGATCGGAGCCAGCCCTTTGAGCAAGGCGCGCACATACAACCCAGTGCCCCCCACAAGCACTGCTAAACGACCGTTCGACTGGGCTTGGGCGATGGATTCCCTAGCCAAATCCACAAAGCTTCCAGCGTCTATTTTCTTGGTTGTGGGTAAAAATCCATACAAGGCATGGGGGCATTGTTGCTGTTCCTGGGGGCCAGGTTGCGCAGTGACCACTGGAAAATCCCGGTATACCTGACGCGAATCCGCATTAATAATACAGACGGCAAATCTGCGGGCCAGCGCCAAAGCCAAATCAGTCTTTCCCGTACCCGTCGGCCCCACAATACAGACCACTGCGTTCGATTGGGGCTGATACTCCATATCAGCGATCCCGGCATGGTGCGCCGGCGCCCTGCAAAAAAGCACTGCCGTTGCGCCAGCGGGTCATTTGCAGCCTTGCGCTTGCTGTCACCATGCAGCGGCCCCCTCGCCGCGGACCCCGAATTTATCTTGGAGCTTTTCCCAGCACGGTTCGGGCAAAAGGCCGCGCACATCCCCACCCAGACGGGCGCTTTCCCGGATAATGGTGGAGCTGATATACAGCCACGTGTAATCGGTCATCATAAAAACGGTTTGAATATCGCGATTCAACCGCCGGTTCATAAGCGCCATCTGAAATTCATATTCAAAATCGGAGACGGCGCGCAATCCCCGTAAAATCACGGTCGCTTCCCGGCGCTGCGCGTAATCCACCAGCAAACCTTCAAACGGCTCCACAATAACCCGCCGCTCATGGGCAAACACATCCTGAGCCATGGCCACCCGCTCCTCAAGGCTGAACAGGGGGATCTTGGTGGTGTCCTTGGCCACCGAGACAATCACGGTGTCAAAAACTTTCAGACCCCGACGTATAAGGCTGACATGCCCATTGGTTAAAGGATCGAAGGTGCCGGGATACAGGGCTATGGTAGCTGCCATATGCTTATCCTTGTT
Organism: Thermodesulfobacteriota bacterium; assembly: GCA_051747685.1. GTDB lineage: Bacteria > Desulfobacterota > Desulfovibrionia > Desulfovibrionales > Desulfohalobiaceae > Desulfohalobium. The sequence continues at coordinate 35,662 of JBNJGM010000006.1, forward strand.
TGACCGTACAATCTATCCAGCTCCAAGACAAAATCCTCGGGAGCATGTTGCGCGGGTTCGATTTGGGATTCTGTTTCAGCCACCACAAACGCTCCTGGGGCAACCCAATGCCCGGACAACAGCCCCTGAAGAGCGGGGAGCAATACCCCCTGACCGTACGGGGGGTCAACGAAAACCACCTCGAAGGGTACCGGACACGGGCGGGACAAGAAACGTTGTACATCCACAGTCACAATCTGCACTTGGGCGCGCGGTACGCCTAAATCCCGGGCTGTTTTCTGCATTCCGGAAGCGGCTCGCCGGTTTTTCTCCACCATACAAGCGTACGAAGCACCCCGACTCAAAGCCTCAAACGCCAAACTGCCGCTTCCGGCAAAGAGATCCAAGACCCGGCTCCGGGGCCAAACAACACCCCGGGATTCAAGCATAGAAAATAAGGCTTCGCGGACCTTGAGCGTGGCTGGGCGGTAGCCGGGCCCGGTCGTCGTTGCAATCTGGCGCCCCTTATATGTTCCACTAACAATACGCATTTTTTACTTCTTAGCAGTGCGCGGTTGCCCTACTGCCGGGGCGCTAGAGACTGGAAACAAGCTTACTCAGCTCAGCAGTGAGCTCTTGTAGGCGATCCCGCAACTCCCATTGGTCCTCGATGGGCAAGTCCTGCATATCCTTTTGCCGCTGCTTAAGGGCGTCGACTTGAGATTGGGTTTGCTGGAGCATCCGCGGCCAATCCACCCGGGGCACACGCTCTTGGAGTGAGGTGTCGTATTCGTTGCTGCCGCCCGGGTGCAAAAAAATCTCTTCCAGATACTCGGGAATGCTGACCGCCACACCATAGGCATCTTGGATTCGCTGGGCTAAGGTCTGTTGTCCGGAATATTCGCCATGCACAAGAAACACCTGCATCCCATTGCTGCGGAAATGACCAAGCCAATCAAGGATCTGCTGTTGCCCAGCGTGGGCCGAGAACCCGTTAATAGTATACACGTGGGCGTTGACCGCCACATCCTCGCCCAACACCCGCACCCGCTGCGCCCCGTCGACAATCTTCCGCCCCGTAGTGCCCTTGGCTTGAAAGCCGACAAAAACCACACTGCATCCAACACGCCACAAATTGTGGCGCAAGTGGTGCTTGATCCGACCGGCATTCGCCATACCGCTAGCAGAAATAATCACCGCGGACCCGTCCATAGTATTCAAAGCCTTGGACTCTTCCGTGGACTGGGTGAAGGTTAATTGGGGCAGGGCAAAGGGATCCTCACCGCTTTGGAGAAGATCGCGCGTGGCACGGTCGAAAAAATGCGGATTCCGGCGAAAAATGGCCGTTGCCTTGGTAGCCAGCGGACTGTCCACAAAAACCGGCATATCGGTGGGGAGCTTGCCGGCTTTATGCAATAAATAAAGGCTGTACAAAATCTCCTGCGTCCGCTCCACGGCAAAGGCCGGAATAATCACCTTTTCGCCGTGCTTGTAACTCAAGGCAATAGCTTCGGCCAATTCTTCACGGCTAGTGTCCTCATCCTTGTGGTTGCGGTCACCGTAGGTCGATTCCAAAAAGAGATAATCCGCGGTCTCGACAATGCTCGGGTCGCGGACGATCAATTGATTGGGGCGGCCCAAATCACCGGAGAAGACAAGTTTGGTCCCGGCTTCTCCGATCCAGAGTTCAATAAACGAAGACCCCAAAATATGGCCAGCGTCCTTGAAATTGACCCGAATCTCCGGCGCGGGCTCAAACATTTCATTATAAGCCTGCCCAGCGAGCAAAGAAAGCACCCCGAGGGCGTCATCTTTGGTATACAACGGCTCTTCTTGCTTGCGCCCGTGCCGGAGGCGTTTCTTGTTTTTCCATTGGGCCTCCATCTCCTGAATATGGGCGCTGTCTTGGAGCATGATCTCCATGAGCTCGCAGGTAGCCTCAGTGGCGTAGATCTTCCCTTTAAACCCCAACTTGACCAGACGGGGCAATAAACCGGTATGGTCGATATGCGCGTGGGTCACAAGCACAAAATCCAGCGCTTCCGGACGGTACAACCGGAGGTCCCAGTTGCGGGCTTCGATTTCCGCATTGCCTTGATGCAACCCGCAATCCACAGCAAACCGGTGGCTTTCGGTTTCCAGAATAAAACACGATCCTGTTACCGTGCGAGCCGCGCCGAGAAATCGTACTTTCATACCCCCTCCTCGCTCCAGTCAAATCCGCCGGCATGCAAACGCCCTTCCCGCCAGGAATCCGGTCCGGCGGACAACGGCTGCACCGCCCAATCTAATATCCATTCCGCGGCTTGAAGATGGGCGTCCACCGGCACGTCAATACCAATAGAAAATCCCTGGCATTGCAAATGCAATCCGCCACCTGCGGCCGGCAGATTTTTTTGACAATAGCTCTGAAAATCGTTTTGAATGCGGCGGCATAACGCCTTGCCGCCGGAGGGGGGAACCTCTGGAGCTAAAAGGCACAAGCGCTGTTCTCCAATTTCGCCGAGTTTGTCATAATCGCGCAATTGGGTCAGAAGGTGGCGTCCCCAGTCAGCTAGTACCCACTTGGCCCACGTAACTCCCAAATCGCGACGCACGGCCTCCAATCCCCCAACATGGAGAATCAACAGAGAGAACCAATCGTGCTTTCGGGCCAAACGGTTGACTTCTTCGCGCAATAAAGCACGAAAGCCGGATTGACTGAAAAGGCCGCTGACCGTATCTTTTCGGCTCATATCCCGCAATTGGTGTAAGGCGCGCAAATGCCGCAGGCCATTTTCGATCCGCCATTGCAGTTCCGTCCAATACAGGGGGGTAAACAGCAAATCGTCGGCCTCTTTGGCCTCCTGGGCCACCCGGTACCGCTCTTGGCCTGGCCCCAACACAATAAGCCACAACGATGGAACCACGCCCTGTCCCATACGGCGGCGCACGAGGCGACAAAATTCCTTACCTTCCAGATCCGTACGCTCGGCTTGCACCAGGGCCAAATCAACCGCGGTATCGTCCAATACAGTCAACCCCCGCATATGCCCTGAGGCATGGACAACCGCATATCCCCAAGCGGTCAGGCGGTCACCGATCTCCTGCGCCAGCATGGCATCGGCGTGAACAACCAGAATCGTTGCATCGTGCGAAGGCTTCGTCATAGCGTGTGTCCTTATCCGATAGACTGCCAATAAAGCCAAGGCACTACCGTATTTGCGGGGAAATTCCAAGTTTTGCCCTCAAACCGAATTTGGGCTATACTGGGCTATACGTTGATGAAAAAATGCGAAGGCACATTCAGCGTCGCAATGTGGGCAGGTCTTTTCCCACGCTTGGCTCGGAAGCCTTGAACACGGCCAGCAGGCCCCCCTCGCCGGTTCAGGTGGCGATACTCCTGCCTGGCATGACAGCACACCATTTCAAAAAACGTCCCCCCGGGAGACATTCCCGGCATCCAGAAGAGGCAAATGCTGCCTCCGGGGAGAGTATACAAACTGTGGGCAAAACCTCGAACCAGGGCTACGCCTTCAGGTTCAGCATATACAATTCGTGGTGACCAATTTCATGCGCTTTACCTCATTTGAAGAACTCGCCCGGAGCATGGGAGGGCAAAAAAAACAGGCCCGGCGCCAGAATCCTTCCTCCGTCGGGAGCGAAAAGCGTTTGCCAAAACAAAAAGCAGCCGGCCCCGCTGCACCGAAAACTAACAAGAATTCGAGCGCTGATTCTGGAAAATCCCTCCCCAATTCTCAGGCGACCACTCCAGAGCCCCCGGAATCGAATGAGGAAACCCGGCTTTTCCAACAGGCTATGCAGGGAGTCAAACCGCTGAAGGCGAACGGTCGCGAAGTCGCGGTCACGCCGGACCCACAAACACCACCCGCGCCGAACCAATCAGAAAATGATGCCCAAGCCTACCTCCGGGACTTGGTCCACGGCAAGGTAGAATTTGAACTCGAACACACCGCCGAATTTATCGAAGGCCATGTCCGAGGGCTGGACCAGCGCACGGTGCGCAAACTCAAAGCAGGCCAAATAAGTTACGAAGCCCATTTGGACCTCCACGGCGCCAATGCCGACGGGGCAAAACTCGAACTCCTCGAATTTTGCCGCAGCCAATACCTTTTGGGGCGCCGTTGTCTGCTGATCATTCCTGGACGGGGACGCAATTCCCCGCAAGGACGCGGAGTGCTTCGCGAAGAGGTCCAGGCCTGGCTCACCCAAGATCCGCTCAAACGAGTCGTTCTGGCCTTTACCACCGCCTTGCCCAAGCACGGCGGGGCCGGGGCCCTGTATCTCCTCTTGCGCAAATACAAAAAAGCCCACGGGAAGATCCTGTGGCAAAAATACCCCCTCAATTCGGAAACATAACTTCCGCGACACCACCCAGGCAATGGCACCACAGAAGCGCACCGCGAGCATACCAGGAGTAGTGAATGGGATTTTTCTCTAAGATATCAAAAATATGGCGCAAATCGGATGAAGATGCCGCCCCAAAATCCACGCAAACCGCAACGGAACACACCGAGACTGCACCCGCCTCCCCCGCAGAATCCCTGAGCACTGCCCAGGCCCCGTGGCAAAGCGAATTGCTGACATCCCTGCAAGAGGCGGAACCGAGGTTGAGTGTCTGGCTGGACCTCATCTTAAAGGATGTGCATGCACCCGGTCCGGAATTATGGCAACGCCTTGCCTTTTTTTTGGACAACCTGGAAGTGCCCAAGGAAGAAGCCGAAACCTTCATTCAGGATTTCCGGAACTGGTTGGAGGAGATGGAGTACGAACGGGTAGAGGAATTCCGTTCCGAACTGCAGTACAGATTGGCCCTGGCGTTGGACCTTGAGGATGAAGAGGACGAACGGAATCGTTTATTTCTCAAGCTTTCCACAGGATTGTCCAAAACTAAGGAGCAATTGTCCAAACGGGTCGATCAACTGCTGCAACACAGCACCCAATACGACGCCGAATTTTGGGACGAACTTGAAGAAATCTTGATCACCTCTGACGTGGGTTTCCAGGCGGCCACCACGCTCATTGAACGCCTCAAAGAACGCGTGCGGCAAGAGGGCGGTACTGAGACTGAGGTTTTTAAGGCCCTTTTTCAGGAAGAACTCGCCGCCCTCTTTCCCCAGCCCGCCAAACGGATTAAACCGCAACCCCCGGAAGTGGTGCTCATGATCGGCGTCAACGGGGTCGGCAAAACCACCACCATTGCCAAACTCGCCCACCGCGCCCATATGCAGGGACAAAAGGTCATGGTCGCCGCCGGGGACACCTTTCGCGCCGCAGCCATTGAACAACTCGAGATCTGGTCACAACGCGTTGGCGCCGGTTTTTACGCCAAGGCCCCGTTTTCGGATCCAGCCTCGGTGGCGTATGAGGCTTTGGACAAAGCCCAGCATGAGCACTACGACACCTTGTTTGTGGATACAGCCGGCCGGCTGCACACCAATGTCGACCTGATGGAGGAATTGCGCAAAATCAAACGGGTCCTGGCCAAAAAGCATCCCGGTGCACCCCACAGAACTATCTTGGTCCTCGACGCCACTACTGGGCAAAACGCTTTATCGCAGACCAAACTCTTTGCCAAAGATATGGACATAGATGAAATCGTGCTCACCAAACTCGACGGCACCGCAAAAGGCGGGGTGGTTGTCGCAGTCTCCCTGGAATACAAAATCCCCATCACCTTTATCGGGCTTGGGGAAAAAATGGAGGACCTTCGGCCCTTTTCCGGAAAAGACTTTGCCCACGCTCTCCTCGGATAGGCCGCCCCGGCAAACGAGTGGAAAAGCAGCCACTCAAGCGTCGTCAGCATCCCTGTTCGCAGGGGACGCATTGGAATCAAAGCCGCCCCACGGCGGAGGGGTCTCAGCGGTAAATCCGGGGAGATGCACCCGGAGATGGTGCAAAAAGAGCCTTTGGGACCAGGAGTCGTTGCTATAGAGCGGGTCACCGCAAATCGGGTGACCGGCAGCGGCTAAATGGGCACGAATTTGGTGTCGCCGCCCCTTCGCGATCACCACCTCTAGCCGCGTGTACTCGGCGGAAATATGCCGCAACACCCGCACATGGGTCCAGCGCAACGGATCCGGATCCGATTGTGACTGCACCGCAACCTTACGTCGTTTGGCGGCCTCAATACGCCAGGGCAAAAGGGCTGGGCCCACCCAGTGGCCGTGGACTTCGGCCCAATAGGTCTTCTGCACCCGGCCCTGCTCCTGCCAGCTGCGATACTGGTCGCAAGCACCTTGATCCAACCCCACTAACACAATCCCTGAGGTGAGATAATCCAAACGATTGAGTAATTGCGGTTGGTGCTTGGGAAACAGACTCGGGAGCATGGATTCGACACTTGGTTCCGCGTTTTTTGCCTGAGCCTCGCAATGCACGCACCCCGGTTTATACAGCGCGGCCAAGGCGTTTACCACAGAAACAATGCGCACCGAGGGCATGGCCCTACTGGCCGGTTGGGCAGGGAGTTCCGGACAAAGCTCCAGTGTTGCGCCCGCTTCGAGTCGGTTGCCCTTTTGCAAAGCCCGCCCGTCTTGCCGGACCCGGTGCGCAGCGCACCACCGCTGCCGCTGTCGGAGACTGCTTTGGGGGACTAACAGGCGCAGGCCTTGATCAGTTCGGCAACCGTGCCAATCATCGGGTACTGTGACCCGCAGGGTCTTTTCTGTAACCATCACTCTCCGCCTTCAGTATAGCGGGGGCGCCCCGCACATCGACCACACTTTCTAACATCCGCACAGGAGCCCGAAGCCTTATGCCCCGCGCGCATACCCATACCTATTCCTTGCCCGGAGAATGGACCGTACTGGCAGGAAAAACCGATACCGATAATGACCTTTTAAGCCTCAAAGACGCCACTGCAAACGATTGGTGGTTCCACGTCAAAGGGCAGCCCGGCAGCCACATCCTGCTCTGCGGCCCCTCCGGCGCCGAACCGGACCGGGATACCCTCAAGACAGCCGCGGCCATAGCCGCCTACCATAGCAAGGCCCGCAATGCCGGCGTGGTTCCAGTGGTGTACACACAAGCCAAACATGTCAGCAAGCCCAAAGGGGCACCACCGGGCACCGTCCAATTAAAAAAAGAAAAAATTCTCAAAGTTCGACCTGCCCTGCCCGAATCACCTGCCTAATACCCACAGCAACCAAAAAAAATCCGCCCATTGACAGGCTTGCCTGACAGGTCTATCAATTTGTGAAATTTTTCTTCAGGAGGATGACATGAACATATTGATTTTTGGTCCCAATGGCAGCGGCAAAGGAACCCAAGGCGCATTAGTCAAAAACAAATTTGACGTGGCCCACATCGAGTCCGGTGCTATTTTCCGGGAACACATCAGTGGTGGAACACCTTTGGGCCAACAGGCCAAGGCCTACATCGATCGCGGCGACCTGGTTCCCGACGATATCACCATTCCCATGGTTCTGGAAACATTAGAGAAAAAAGGTGAAAACGGCTGGCTCTTGGACGGCTTCCCGCGCAATATCGAACAGGCCAAAAAATTGTGGCAAGCCCTGCAAGAAAAGGGCATGAACTTGGATTACGTGATTGAGATTTTGTTGCCCCGTGAAGTAGCCAAGAACCGGATCATGGGCCGGCGGCTGTGCGTTAACGACAACAACCACCCCAACAACATCTACATCGACGCTATCAAACCCGACGGTGACAAATGCCGGGTCTGCGGTGGGGAACTCAAAGCCCGCGCCGACGATCAAGACGAAGCAGCCATTGATAAACGCCACGACATCTATTACGATGACACAACAGGAACATTAGCTGCTGCCTATTATTTCAAAGACTTAGCCAAACAAGGCCAAACCAAGTATATTGAACTCGACGGCGAGGGCGACATCACTTCCATTAAGGACAAACTGCTCGCCCAACTCTCTGAATAATCCTGACGCTGCCGAAAAAGGCCGGGCCGTCCCGGACGGTTGTTCAAACAATGTCGCGGCCTCGGCATCTGGCAATTCCTGGATTTTGATTGTTCCTCCGTCTACGAGGCAGCGGGCGACCCGGCGACAACCGGGTCGCCCGTTTTTGTATAGCCTTTTGTCACCGCCAAGCCAGGAGTGTGTCATGAACGCCCCTTTACTCCGCCTCGGGCGCATCGGCTATCTCAATGTCCAACCTTTTTTCGCGGCCCTTGAAGAAAGCGCCCCTGCCGGACAAGCCCTGAGCTACCACCAAGGCCATCCCGCCGAACTCAATCGGGCCTTGCAAACCGGAACCCTTGATCTCTCCCCTTCCTCCAGCTTTGAATACCTCCAGCACGCTGAGCACTACGCCCTGCTGCCGCATGCCAGCGTCAGCGCTCGAGGTTCAGTTCAGAGTGTGCTTCTGGTATCTCCCGTACCTCTCAACGACCTTGGCCGGGAAGACGAAGTCCTATTGACCACGGCTTCGGCATCCTCGGTCGCCCTTCTCAAAATCTTATGGCAATACGCCTGGAACTTGCCCCAGCCAAAGTGGGGGACAATAGCCCCAGGACAGGGGATTGCCTACGGCAAACCGTTTTTGGAAATCGGAGACGCCGCACTGCGCCTGTTTCTGGCGCCACCGCAAGGCTGGTACATATACGACCTGGCCGAAGCGTGGCATACATTTACCGGCCTGCCCTTTGTGTTCGCCCTCTGGATTGTCCGCAGGGACTTAGAGCCCCCCCAGCGCAAGGCGCTACGCCACGTCGCGCAAATTATCGGCGGGGTCAGCAACAATTGGCCCGGGCCATTGGAAACCTTGCTGCAATCCACCTCCCGCCCGCACTGGCTCTCCAGTGGAGCCTTACGCGCCTATTGGAACAATCTGGTCCCCTGTCTCGGACCGCGTGAGCAGGCTGGGCTGCTGCTGTTTGCCAAATACGCCACTGAACTCGGGCTTTTGTCGGGGGCCCCGGGCCTGAGTTGGGCTTTGCCCGCCGAGGAAGCCCTGCCTCAACAGCCCGCCTAAGCGCTGTATCCCGTTTGCCCCCGTACTCTTGGTCTCGAACCCACCCGTTTACGGACCGGTGAAATCCATACACATCTCATGTCCCCCTCGGTTTTCCGAGGCATAAGCCACCAGCGCCCGCTGTTTCCAGCCTGCCCCGCCACGCTTGGCAGGGGGCATTCGGGGAAAAGCATGTGGCATCCGTCCCTTGTTCCGGACAAGTTCCGGGGGCGAAATCAGGCTGCGATGCCAAAACTCCGGCCACAACATAGCCCAGCGGTCCCTGCCGCGACCGCACAACAAAAAAAGCGCTTCCCTACCTGACGCGGTAGAGAAGCGCTTTGCGCATATAAATTTAGGGATAACTACCCTAGTGCATTGACTTTTTTGCTCAGCCGGGAAATATGCCGGGAGGCATTGCGCCAATGGATGACCCGCTTCGTGGCGGCCCTGTCAAGTACCGAAGAAGCATGTTTCAAGGCTTCTTCAGCTTGTCCCTTGTCGCCGCTTTCCACAGCGGAATTCACTTTCTTCAATGCATTTTTCACACGAGTCTTCACCGCCCGATTCCGGTCATGCCGGAGCAGACTTTGCTTGTGCCGCTTCAGAGCTGAACGATGGTTCGCCACAACCACACCTCCTCACATATCTCAATTTGGTAAACATAGCGCTCTTACTCGGCGCCATGGACAATGCCAGAATCTCCGAGAAAAACCCCGGTGTAGAAACAAGAGTTCATATACTGAGTTCAAAGCCCCTGTCAAGGGCAGACCAACACCCATTTCCCCAACCACTTGTCCTTTAAGCGGTGCAATACCGCTCGCAAGGCTCCCGCCGCGCAAGGAGTCCCGGAGCACGTTACACTTGGAGTTTGCTGAAATCCGCCAGTAAAGACAACCGGTCGGTCAACGCTTTGAGCAAATTCAACCGATTTTGGCGCACCTCAGGGTCATCGCACATGACCATAACGTGATCAAAAAACCCGTCCACCACAGGACGCAATTCGCGTAGCAAGCCGAACAACGCCTCAAAATCTTCCTCTTCCCAAAGTCGAGACCAGCGTGGGGCGAGGCCCTCCAAGGCCGAGGCCAATTCACGTTCCTGCTCCTCGCGCAAAAATTCGCGGGCATAGTCTCCATCAAGACGTCCCGCGATCTGGGCTCCCTGTTTACGAATGATGTTGTCTGCGCGCTTGAAGGTCAATACAGCCTGCTCAAAATCGTGCTCTGCGGCAAAGCCATGCAGGGCGTGCAACCGGTGCGCCAGAGCAGGAATGTCATCCCAGCCCGCGCCTAGGGCAGCGTCCACGATTTTGGTGCCATACCCCATCCCCTGAAAATAGGCCTTCAAGCGGTGGCCGAAAAAGATATCCAATTGTTCCAGCGCAGCCGCAGGATCGGTTTTCCATTCCACTTCACGCCCGTAGGCCCGCAGGGCCCGCGAAAAGATCTCGCGCAAGGACAATCGCCAGCCGTACTCAAGGAGGATACGGACCACTCCCAAAGCGTGCCGGCGCAACGCGTAAGGATCATTGGCACCGGAAGGTACCATTTCCAGACCAAAACACCCTACCAGGGTATCGGCCTTGTCCACCAGGGCCACAACCGCTCCAGGCTCACTCTTTGGAACCGAGCTTTCAGGACCCGTAGGCAGATAATGTTCGGCAACGGCTTGGGCCACAGCAGCGGATTCCCCTTTTTGGCGAGTGTAGATACCGCCCATCAATCCTTGTAATTCCGCGAATTCACCGACCATTTCACTGACAAGGTCCGTCTTGGCCAGTCGCGCGGCCCGCCCGGAGGCTGCTTGGGCCTCTGGAGCCACCCGAGCCGCCACGTCCATGGCCAACGCTTTCAGACGCCTGGCCTTCTCCCCCATGCTCCCCAAAGGACCGAGAAAAATAACCTTGTCCAGCTCTTCGAGCCAGGTTTCCAAATGGGCCTTCCCATCGACCTGCCAAAAAAAGCGGGCGTCCTCCAGGCGAGCACGCAATACCCGCTCCCATCCCTTGCGCACCAGTTCCAGATCCTGGGGCACCACATCCAGCGTACACACAAAATAGGGCAGCAACGCCCCATCTTGATCTTCCACGCCAAAACTCTTCTGATGCGACTGCATGCTGGTCACCAGCACAGCGCGGGGCAGTTCCAAAAAGTCGGAATCAAAGGCCCCGAGCACAGGTTGAGGCCATTCCACCAAATCGGCCACTTCGCCCAATAACGCCTCGTCCCAAGCCACACGCCCCCCGTGTGCGGCCGCCTGAGCGTCTGCCTGTTCGCGAATAATCCGGCGTCGTTTTTCGACATCCAAAATAACCCGCCCATTTTCGCGCACCACTGTAAAATACGTTGCTGCCTCCGGGACATCCCAGGGGCCGGGGCCCATTGTCCGATGCCCGAACGTCTGCCGCCCCGCACAAAGGGACATGGCCTGTACATCCACCACTTCAGTCCCCAACAGGGCCAAAAGCCAGCGCACAGGCCGGGCAAAGGTCGCTTGCGAGGCCTCCCACCGCATACTCTTGGGAAAGGATATCCCCTGAAGTAAATCCCGGCACAATTGCGGCAACAGACCAAACGTTGCATGGCCGCCGACGGTCTTGCGCACGGCAAGATAGGCCCCACGTTCGGTCTGCTCGGCAAAAAGGTCCTCCACCTCCATACCCTGGCTTTTCGCAAAACCTTGCGCCGCCTTAGTTGGTTGACCAGCGTCATCATAGCCAATCGCCACGGGAGGCCCGGTGACCACTTCCTCGCGAACGGGCTGCTCCGCGGGTAACTGGGCTACAAAAACCACCAAACGGCGCGGTGTGGCGTAACTTGTCACCTCTCCCGTCAGGTCCTGCTGTTGCAAGAGCTGCTGGGTGAGCTGTTCAAGTTGGGTTCGCAAACGCGGCAAAAACCGCGCCGGGATTTCTTCGGTACCGATTTCAAACACAAAATCAGGCATACTCAGCTCTCTTTACTGGCTGGAAATCAAAACGCTATGGTCAATTACGACTGGGGGAGCATAGGATAGCCAAGATCCTCGCGCTGCTTTGCATACAGCGCCGCCACCTTTGACGCCAGTCGCCGGACACGGCCAATATACCCCGTCCGTTCGGTAATGGATATCGCGCCCCGGGCCTCCAGCATATTGAACAAATGGGAACATTTCAGGCAATAATCATACGCTGGCCAGGGCAAGCCGCGTTCACACAACTGCTTTCCTTCTGCTTCACAGGCATCAAAAAACGACAAAAGCATGGAGGGGGAACTGGCGTCGAAATTGTATGTGGATTGCTCGACTTCGGCCCGATGGTACACCTGTCCGTAGCTCACATCCGCATTCCAAGCCAGGTCATAAACCGACTCCTTTTCCTGTAAATACATACAGATCCGCTCCAACCCATAGGTCAATTCCACACTGATGGGCTCCAAATCCAGTCCCCCGACCTGTTGGAAATAGGTAAATTGGGTGATTTCCATGCCGTCGAGCCAGACCTCCCAGCCCAATCCCCAAGCCCCGAGTGTCGGAGATTCCCAATCATCCTCCACAAACCGGATATCATGCTCCTGGGGATTGACGCCGAGTTCATACAGGCTTTGTAAATAAATCTCCTGGACATCCGCAGGAGCCGGCTTGAGGATGACTTGGAACTGGTAATAGTGTTGCAATCGGTTAGGGTTCTCCCCATAGCGGCCGTCCGTGGGGCGCCGCGAAGGCTGTACGTAGGCGGTTTTCCAGGGCTCAGGGCCCAAAACACGTAAAAACGTGGCTGGATGGAATGTCCCGGCCCCTACCTCCATATCGTAGGGTTGCTGAAGAACGCAGCCGTATTGCGACCAAAATTGCTGCAAACGTAAAATCACGTCCTGAAACTGCATGCAGGCCCTCTCTTTGAAAGCGAAATTTTCTCCCCCCACCGCCGTTGGACGCTGGCGACAGGGCTTAACCATACTTCTGCAAACGAGAACATGCGCCCTTGGGCCGTTCCCTTGCCCAGAGAACACAGCGCTGTCCAATGATTCTCGCCTTCAGTGACAAAGCCGAGGCTAGTTGCGCACGAACCGATTCCCGTCCCACGTCACTCCGAGATGGAATTGCACGTACTGATCAAGCAACCGTACCCCCTGTTGGACCTCCTGGTCACACACAGGGGCAGATACCGGCCATTTTTCAGGCGACTCCAAAAGAATCCGGCGCAACATATCAAGCTGCTCCAAGGCCAGGGGAGCTACGGGCCCGGCCACCTGTCTGCGGCACCTGGAACAGACCAGCCCCCCCTGCCGTAGGACAAACGCCCAGGTAGGGTCCCGGGATACGACTGCCCCGCATTGCAGACAGCGGTCTAATTCAGGCTGGTAGCCGTGCTCAAACGCCACCCGGGCTCGAAAAAATATGGGGAGCACCGGTTCAAGCGCGGAGTGAGCGTCCAAAAGCCGCAAAACTTGACTCAATAGCGCAAACACCTCCGAAGCACCGTGGGCCCCGATTTGCACCGCCTCCACAAATTTGAGGCAATTGACCGCCATTCCCAGCCGGCCCGGCAGTTGTCGGATTCCGGCATAACGATCCAAAAGCGCCCCTTCACACAAGGTAAGGTACTTCCCGCGCTTACTGGACTGGAAGCGGAATTGCACCTTGCTTACCGCATCCAGGCAGCCACAAAAACGCCGCCGGCTGCGCATTCCGCCAAAGGCGAAGCCGGTAAGCACACCCTTGGACGGCGACAATACCCGAACCCAACAGTCGGCTTCCCGAAAAATCCCCACCTTGAGGACCACGACGTGCTCAGTAAATTCGTGGGACATAGCAGGCACTCGACGCAAAAAAGCACGGCTTTACCGCCGTGCTTATCCGTCTTTTCCAGCGCATGGCGTTAGGGAAAACGCAATGTTTTGACTTCGCCGGAGGTGGCCTCCACATCCACTTCTTCTCCATTGTACAAGAGGGTCACCCCACCGGCATTGCCCAAGCGCAACTCCAGGGTGTCATCAAAATGCAGGGCGATGCTTTCCCCGCGGCGTAGATACACGTCGCGGGTCGAGCCATCAACTTCGGCTCGAAACCAGCAGGCTTCAGTCGCAGAAATTTGCAACACTTCCTCCTCAACGGAGCTTGCACTAGCTGCAGATTCCTGGGCTTGCTCATCCTCTTGTTCTGTTTCCGCCTGCGTGTCGCGTGAGGCTTGCTCTTCTTGCGAGGAAACGGGCTCTTCTACCGGAATGGAGGGGGTGGCTGCGGAAGCGTTGGCCGCGGAAGCATTTGCTGCGGCCTGGGTTTCAGAAGATTGTGCCCTTTCCTCGTCTTGTTCTTCTCCCGCTTCGGTTGCATTATCCGCCAGCTCGTTGTCTTGATCCTCGCTCAGGGTTTCCGGTGTTGACGGCGTTCCAGCGTCCGGTTCAGAAGGGGCCGCTTCTCCCTTTTCGCCGGCAGCCTCCGGGGGCTGTTCAACGGCAGACTGCTCCAAGGGATCTTGGGGCTCTGAAACGGGTACGCTAGGCGAAGAAAAATAGATGTCGTAGACCAGCCAGGCCCCACCCAACAGGATAAAAAAGGTCAAGGAAATCAGTCCGACAGTCAGAGCGGAATGACGGTCGGACTCGGGTTGCGAAATCACCTCTTCCGCAGATGGATCTTGGGCGTCCAAAACAACGCCCTCATCTTCGAGCCCGTATTGCCGGTCAAACGACTCAGCCAACTGCGTCCCATCAAGGCCCAACAAGACCGCGTAATTCTTTATAAACCCCCGCGCATACACGGGATGGGGCAACCCTTCGCTATCACCATTTTCAATGGCTTGGATACAGCTACGGCTAATCTTTGTACGCTCAACGACCTCGGAAAGTTCCAAGTTCTGCCGTTCACGCTCCTGCCGCAGCAGGGCACCTATTTCTTGCAATGTCATAGACTATACTCCTCGGCCCCATCCTTCCCCGTGAGGCACGAAGATTCGTGTCTCTGGTCCCAATCGCGCGCCGCTGGTAGGAAGGCTAGAGCCGTATATCGATAACCGCTTTATCCCGAAGACGCTGGAGATAAGTATCTAATTGCTTTTCAAATTTGGGGCCGCGCAATTGTTCGGCTATGGTATCGCGAACAGCGGAAAGCGGTTGGGCTTCACCATCTTGCACCTGCTCCAAATAGAGTAAGGCTGTCTGCCCCTGAAGGGGAAACGGCTTAGTTATACTCCCCTGATCAGTTGAGCGCAAGACATCCTTCCACTTCGATGCCAAATCGTCCCACTGGACCCAGCCCAAATCACCCCCCTGCTCAGCGGCAGGGCCTTGGGAAAATTCACGCGCCGCTTGAGCAAAATCGAGTTCACCCTCAACGATCCGCTGCCGGAGTGTCTCTGCCTTTTCCCGGGAGGGGACCACGAGCAGGCGTAATTCCACCTTTTTTTCTTGGCTGAATTCGTCCTGGTTCTCGTCGTAATATCCTTGGATCTCCTCCTCTGTCACAACCACCTTTCGGCGCACCATGGCGTTAACCAGCCGCTGACGCACCATGTCCTCCTGGAGTTTTTCTTCGAATTCTCCCCGTTCAAGCCCTTCTTTGGCCAACATCTGTTCAAATCGCTCGTCGTCCCAGTCACGCTGGTTTTTTATATCCCGAATCCGGTCGCGGACTTTGGAATCCTCGATCTCCATCTCCAAACGCTCGGCTTCTTGCTGCAAGAGCATATTGTCGATCATGTTCTGAAGCACGCGCTTGAGGACCTCTTTTTTCTGAGCCTCAGAGAGGCCTCCATCCTGTTTATTTTGAAAACGCTCGAGGATAGGTTTCGCTTTCTGCTCAAGTTCATAAAGGGTTATCATCTCCCCGTTGACCTCGGCCACGATTCTGTCCACCACCTGTTCGCCAGCAACGGGGGCCGCCCCGGCGAAAAAAAACACCAAAAAAAGCGCTACAAGCTTCTTCCGCATAGATATCCTCATCTCAATCCCGTTATCCGATACACAATTGGGGGCAAACGCCGGGCCAGACAAAGCAACGCCACGCCCTCGTGCCGCAGAAAAAAACTGGAGAAGGCTGGACAAAAATGGCCAAGCATCCTTGCCAACTTTATGAGCTGAGCGCGTTCGGAGCGAAAAGACCTTCAAGCTCCTGACTGCTCTCCGTGACTGCCTCGGCAATACTTTGCTTTGCAGGCAAGCGCAACTCCAATTTAGCCGGCGGATACAGACGCGCACGCTCCCCTTGGGCTTCCACCCACGCCACGAGGCGGGCCGGATCGACTGCTTGGGCTTCTTCAGACCAGGAAACCTGGATACGATTGGGGTACAACTGCACCCGTTCAGCCTGAAGGCGGGCCACAACATCTTTGAGCTGTAAAACAGCGGCAAAAGCCTGGAGCGGTTCCGGTAGCGACCCGAAGCGATCGCGCAACTCTTCAAGCAACCCGTCGCGTTCCTGTTGCGAACCGGCCGAGGAAAGGGCTTTATAGTACCGCAATCGCTCGCTCGTGTCTGGAATAAAGCGTTCCGGAATATGGGCCGCAAAGCCGATTTGCAATTCGGGGTCTGTCTGAGTCGGAAGGGCGTCGCCTCGGATTTTACGAACCTCCTCCTCAAGCATCTCCAGAAAAAGATCCAACCCGACCTTGCTGATCTGCCCGGACTGCGTCTCTCCGAGTAGATTCCCGGCGCCACGTATCTGCAGATCCCGCATGGCCACCTGCATACCAGCGCCCAAATAATCAGCCTCTAAAATGGCCTGCAGCCGCTTACGAGCGTCGGCCTGGAGGTTATCAAGGGAGGGGACCACGAAATAGGCATACGCCTGGCGCTTCGAGCGCCCGACCCGCCCGCGCAATTGATAGAGTTGCCCCAACCCAAACATATGTGCCTGATCCACGATCACTGTATTGGCCCGGGGAAAATCGAGTCCGGATTCAATAATCGCCGTACAAACCAAAACGTCCAACTCGCCGTGCCAAAAGCGGTGCATGGACTCTTCCAGACGGCGCTCAGTCATTTGGCCGTGAGCCATGCCCACCCTCGCCTCAGGAACCAAGTTTTGGACCATTTCCCGCACTTCTGGCAAGCCCCGCACCCGGTTGTGGACAAAAAAGACCTGACCAGAACGATCCAATTCGCGTTGCAGTATTTTTTTCAGCTCTCCAGGGTCGCGTTCCATCAAGGCACTTTCCACGGCTTTGCGCTCCGGCGGCGGGGTTTCAATAACACTTAAACTCCTGACCCCTGACAGCGAAAGTTGCAACGTGCGCGGAATGGGAGTGGCCGTAAGTGTAAGCACATCTATGGTCTTGCGGATTTCTTTGAGCATTTCCTTATGCTTGACCCCGAAACGCTGCTCTTCATCCAAAATGAGCAAACTCTGGTTGGGCAGGCGCACATCCTGAGACAACAGCCTGTGGGTCCCGATAAGGATATCCAATTCCCCCCGCGCTGCGGCTTCGAGGGTTTTGCGTTGCTGCGCCTTGGACACAAAACGACTCAAAAGGCCGACTCGGACCTCGAACGGCTCCATGCGTTGCCGAAAATTTTGATAATGCTGCTCCGCCAAAACCGTGGTTGGACAGAGTAAAGCAACCTGCTTACTGTCGGCCACGGCTCTAAACGCCGCCCGCATAGCGATCTCTGTTTTCCCAAAACCGACATCACCGCAGACCAATCGGTCCATAGGGTCCGGGCTGTCCATATCCTGCAAGACCTCACTGATCACACGCTCTTGGTCCGGGGTTTCCGCAAATCCAAAGGAAGCCTCAAATTCCCGGTACAGTTCATCGGCTGCGGAATAGGCAAACCCCTTGGCCACCCGTCTGTAGGCATACATCCGGACCAATTCATGGGCGATTTGCTCAATGGCCTTGCGCACTCGTTGGGTGGTTTTTTGCCAGGTCTGACTTCCCAGCCGATCCAGGGGGGGCGAAGCGCCTTCCGCGCCTTGGTACCGCTGGACCAAGTTGAGGCGATCGACCGGGACATACAATTTATCACTGTCCGCGTATTCCAAGAGAAGATAATCCTGGCCTGCCTGATCGGCTTGAAGGCGCTGCAACCCCCCAAAGCGGGCGAGCCCATAGTCGCGATGGACAAGCAGTTCCCCAGCCTGTAGATCATCAAAACTGGACAGCCCTTTAAAATCCCGAGCGGTCTGCTTCTGAACCACCGCCTTATCCTGCCGCGGCTGCAGCACCTCCTCGCCAAGAATGAGCATATCCCGCCACGCCAACTCCAGCCCAGCGGAAAAGGGGGAAACCAACGCGTACATTCCTTTCTGCTCCGGAACATACGCGGTTTGGAAGTGCAGGCCTTCCTTTTCCGTAAGGGCGAGGAATTTCCGCCGGGCATTGGTGGAGTCGAAAAGAAGCAGTGTTTGGTAGGTTGTACGGCGCCAAGTTTTCAAGGCTTCGCACAACGTATTCCACGGGCGACGCTTTTGATCCGGCCGCCAGAAGAGATCCTCAAAGCGGGCATACCGCTTTTCCGGAAGAGCGATTGTCTGCTCTCCAGCGTCTAAAGGGAGGCTTTCAAACAGGATTTGCCGCTGTTCAAGCCAAGCGTTTCTGGCATTTTGGGGCGTACGGACCACGAGTTCTGCCGGAATTTCTGCTTGTTCCCCGTTGGCGAACACTTGGTGTACGGTAGTCCACCGCCCGGCTTCTTCTTGCAAGGAGGAACGTAGGGTGTCCGCCTCCGCAAGCAGAAAAACCGGCTCCTTCGGCAACCACTTTTCCAATACCGTCGGGCTTTGGTAGTAGAGACCCGGCCAAAAACCAGCCTCACCGTCCTCAAGATGCTGCTCAAGGCGTGACTTTACCCCCTTGTCCAATTCCCCGGTGGTCCACAAATGGCGCCACTTTTCCCGAATCGCGTCGCGCTCCTGCACAGCCCCGCCAAGGGCCGGCGCTGCCGGCATTACCGTGACCTCAGTCAAGCTCTGCTGCGAACGCTGACTCAGGGGTTCGAAAAGCCGAATACCCTCAATGATATCCCCGAAAAACTCCAAACGAACCGGAAGGTGATACCCAGGGGTATAGATATCCAGTATATCACCACGAACAGCGAACTCCCCGAAGCGGGTGACCATCCCCACCCGTTCGTATCCCCAAGCCACCAATTGTGTAGCAATATCTTCGGGCTCAACCTCTTCATTGTGCACCAAATAGAGATAGGCGTGCTCGGCTTTTTCGCAGGGGGGCCAGTAGGGCAAGAAATTGTCCACAGTCAACGCCAAGCCGCAGGGTCGACTCCCCAGCCGCAAGCGTGACAATGTGGCCCACCGCTCTCCCCACTGTTCGATGCGCGTGGACCCTGGCCGAAAAGCGTCCAATTTCACCCACGGCCGCTGCCAAAGCAAACGTTCCTGATCGTTCTGCCCAGAGAACACCGTCACTAATTGCCAAAAACGGTCCAAATCTTTTTGTCCTGGAAACACGGCCACGACATTGTGGCCGCGGTCCAACATCCCCTGGGCAAGGCAAGCCTGGGTCCCGGCACCGCTTTTTCCGACCCGCAGCGCGCGTTGGTCGGTGCTCAAAAAAGACTGTATTTCTTTAGGAATCCGCACAGTATCCACCTACAGCAAAAAAACTATCTTCAATCCGAACACTTCTCGTACGAGGCCCAATTGTTGCGCCTTGCATCCGACCGAGTGGCAGTCTGCGGTAAAGCAGCTGCACTTTTGCCAGCACGACTGGCCTGGGCACCTGAGACAATAGCCAACAAAACTGCCTCGTGCCTACCGCGAATGCGGCAGACACGAGGCGGCTTAAAAAACCCCAAAATTCCGTAAAAAAACCGCGCCCCGAATAGGCTGGAAAAAGAAGCAGTTAGCAACACACAGGCCCTCGGCGTTCTTTATGTGCGGGGCCTTGCAAAATACAGGGGCTTATACCATACTGTGTACCGAGCCAAAGGGAACCATATCAAGGAGGGATACCAATCTATGGCCCGTTTTGCGCCTTATTTTGATGGCCTGGCCTTGGAAGACCAGATTAAAGCCCTTGAAAATGATGAATTACTCGACTTCTGGGAAGAAGCCCATGTGATTGACTCCGCCGTAGAGGAGCAAGAACAGGCCTCTCCCCCCCCTTCCATGCAATATGAACGAGCCATTCTTCAAGAACTCCAACTCCGGAGTTGTCAGGGACACCTGGAAAAACAAGCGCCAGTGGCACGGTAAAAAACACCAAAGCCCCGCCTTCGGCGGGGCTTTTTGTTCCCTCAAAAACGACTCTCTCATTTAACGCCCGATACAAAAATAGGCAAATCCGGTTTGGGCCAATAACTCCGGGGGATACAGATTGCGCCCGTCGAACAACACCGGCGCCGTCAATTTGGCCTTGACTCCCGAAAAATCGGGATTTCGAAATTGGTTCCATTCCGTGACCACCGCCAGGGCTTGGGCATTTTCAAGTACTGCGTATTGGTCATCCACGATTTCCACCAACGCATTGTCCGCGAGAAGGCTTTTGGCCTTTTCCCCCGCCACCGGATCAAAGGCCCGAATACGCATACCCGCGGCCGTCAATTCCCGGATGATCTCTAAAGCAGAGGCCTCGCGCATGTCGTCGGTATTGGCCTTGAACGCCAATCCCCACAGCGCCAAAGTCTTGCCAGCCACCCCGCCTTGCGGCGCAAAATAGTCCATGATTTTGCGCGCCAAGACCTGCTTTTGGCGATTATTGACCGCATCTACGGCTTCAAGCAATTGCGGTGGATAGGCAGTTTCCCGTGCCGTATTGATTAGCGCCTTGACATCTTTGGGAAAACAGGATCCCCCATAGCCGACGCCAGGATAAATAAATTGATAGCCGATCCTGTGGTCCGCCCCAATCCCCATTCGCACTTCCCGTACATCCGCGCCGACCTCTTCGCAAATATTGGCCACTTCATTGATAAACGAAATTTTGGTCGCCAGCATGCAATTGGCCGCATATTTGGTCATCTCCGCACTACGGATACTCATGACCATCATCTTCTCCCGGCTCCGGGCAAAGGGGCCATACAGGGCTTTGAGCAGCTCGGCCGTGCGCACATTGTCCGTGCCCACCACGACCCGGTCGGGTTTCATAAAATCGTTGACCGCACCGCCTTCTTTCAAAAATTCAGGATTGGAGACTACATCGAACTCCACATCAAGTTCGCGTTGCGCCAATTCCTCCTGAATAAGCCCCCGCACAGCATCTGCTGTTCCCACCGGCACCGTGGATTTATTGACCACAATCTTGTAATCGGTCATGCACTGCCCGATCTGCCGCGCTACCTGATGCACAAATCCTAAATCACAAGAACCGTCTTCCCGAGGGGGAGTGCCGACACAATTAAAAACGAACAACGCATCGTGTAGCCCTTCCGAGAGTTCAGTCGTAAATTGCAACCTTCCTTCGGTCGAACTGCGCGCCACCATATCTTCCAAACCCGGCTCGTAGATATGGATCCTGCCTTGCCGCAGATGCTCTACAACCTCAGGATTGGTATCCACACAGGTCACATGGTTGCCCATTTCCGCAAAACAGGCCGCGGTCACTAACCCCACATACCCTGTCCCCACAATACATATATTCATAGTGTGCTCCTTCAGTTGGCTCAAAAAAACACCTACCCGCCATGGCCTGCGCAATGACCGGTGTGCCTTCAGATCCGTAGGTTTCCAACAGTACCCAAAGCCCCGGGAGTCAACATTTTCGTTGCGGGCTGGCCGGACATGAGCGAAAGACCGAATATTTATTCAATCACACGATCACCCCTTTGCCCCGCAATACTCCAGAGGAAAATACCTTCCATAAAAAGAGGACCGCTTTCCGCGGCGAACCGGAAAAGCGGCCCCTTGTCACGGCCGGAGGGAATGTACTGGCGAAGTCACTTTCCGTCAATCGCCGCGCTAGCCAGGGCGCGGCCAGGACGGCGTATACGCCCCCACTCCGCCAAACTCCTGGGGTGAAAAATCACCGCGCCAAGCTCTTCATTCGGGTGTTTGGCGTGGAAGCGCTTTTTGGGATACGGATGCACAACTCCCGGCAAAGGTATAGTTTCCCCCAAAAATGGACGCTTTAAAGCTGAACTTACCCCATTTTTGCGCTCATTTTACAATATTTTCAAAAGGCTATGCAGGTCCGACCCTAGCTATCAGTCCATGTTCCATTGGACTGACGGTAAAATTCGCTGCCATCTGCTCACCTGCATGATCGCCTTGACCACGCTGCGCCTTTTAGAGCTCAAGCTGGGCGACA
>JBNJGM010000007.1:0-57092 GCA_051747685.1 Thermodesulfobacteriota bacterium
TGACAGTGCTCCTTGCTAGCGCAAAACGGGGCGGGGCACAATGCTTTGGGGGAACTGGGTGGGGAGGGTATGTTTCGGAAGTCTAGCCAGGTGCGCCTGCCCACCAAGACAACACGTGATGGGTCATATGGGTCGCATGAACAAGGAAGGGCTGTAGGTATGGCTAAACATAGTGCTAAAGAGCACTCTGTGGGATGATTAATTTTCGGCTACCATTACGAACAAGCGCTTGAGCATATATCCACCTCCGGCACGCTCGATACTCGAGCCCACAAAAAATGAAAACGACCTCTAAGGTCGCTTGGGAGAAAACGTTCTTTTTGGAAATGTATTGAGGTGCCGAATTCTTTTGTGTCAGGGGGGGCTTAAAGGGGTGTTGGGATGTGGAGGCATTCGGCCACAATACATCGGAAGCTATTAGGGCATGGCGTGATGGGTTCGAAGTGATGGTCCGGGGTCCAGTTTTGTTGGACACTGATTTGGGGCAATGGCACCACCGCCTCAAATCCAAGGAGATGTTCTTATGTCGCAACGGTCTGATCAGGAAACCGGTTGCTGCCCGGTGGCCGCGGCCCCCCGTGTGGAGGGGAAAGCACTCTGAAATACCCAAGGGGGGGTGGTCAAATTTGTGTTCTCGCGCCTGGGCAATTTGGGGTTGTCACTACGAGGGCTTCCTGTCGCCCTGGCCGCAAGGGCGATGGGCTCGCACATTGACACAATGTGAGAGGGGGCTCTACAGACAATGTATATGGAGATTGAAAAGCAAAAAATTGTCGATTATCTTCTCAACCATGAAAAAAGTAAGGGCAAGGCAGCGTTTTTTCTCGCTCTGGGCTTTGTGTCCACAGAGTGGGAGGTATTGGCTCAGGCCTTAAAAGCACAGGCGGCTACGGGCACGATTTCCGGGGCGATTCATTCTCCGTATGGGACACGGCACACTGTGGATGGGCCACTTGAAACGCCCGATGGACGATACCCATTGCCTTTGATTCGAACTGTTTGGATCGAGGAGCCACCATCACCCCGCTGGCGATTTGTTACAGCCTATCCTCTGGAAAGGAGGAACTATGATTAAAGAACATGAGAGTGTGGTACTTACTGCAGATTTGCCATCGGCCGGACTTGTTGCCGGTGATGTGGGGGTTGCCGTCCATGTGTATGAGGGCGGGAACGCCTATGAAGTTGAATTTATTGCTTTTGACGGGCATACCGTGACTGTTGAAACGTTGGAGGCGGACAAACTTCGTCCGATCCGGCCTCGTGAACTGCCCCACGTTCGAAAATTGGCAGCGGCCTGAAATGTCGCATAAACGAGGGCTTACCAAGCCGTTGAAAATCTTCTAATGGCAGAAAAGTTGCAAAACGTTCAAACGCTTCCGTACGGATAAGTAGGCTGCGATCTTCTTCCTGTGCCACAAGAACAAGAATTGCCCACGGAATGCACGGGTGGGCACGGAATGAAGAGATTGGGAAGATTGAGGAATTGGCGAATTGAGGTATTGAGGAACTCGTAGCGGGTGAGGACAACTCGCGGGTGATGGAGGACGGGGGATAGCTCCGTCGAAATCGCTATCGGGATCGGGATCGAAATCGATCTTGTGATTTGGGAATTCGAAGAGGCAAAGGCCAAGGCGTTTGTCCACGAAGCTGTTGGGAAGATTGAGGAATTGAAGGATTGGGGCATTGAGGGATTCGAAGAGGCGGAGGACACGAAGGAAGGCCCAAGAGGGGCTGAATTGGCCCGTCCAGGGAGAAGAACCTAGCCGGGCAAGGGGCCCTCGTTCATTGTCCATTTACGACCAAAGATTCTGGTTCCTGTAGGGAGCCCCGGTACGAGTAGGACCGAGGGGTTCGCCTGATCACGGGAGACAATTTTGTTCACGAACGACAGCGAGATACCTGCACGAGCTACGAGGGGTCCGGGCGGACCTGGACAGCGTCTTTAGTAGTGGCCACAAGGCCAAGGTCACGGACATAAAAAAGGCCTCCGCCATGGGTGATGGCGAAGGCCTTTCCTGAGTGGTTTGCAACCACTGAATCGTAAATTTGGCGTCCCCAAGGGGATTTGAACCCCTGTCGCCGGCGTGAAAGGCCGGTGTCCTGGACCAGGCTAGACGATGGGGACGCAAATATGTGTATGGCTGGGGGACTAGGATTCGAACCTAGGCCGACGGAACCAGAATCCGTTGTCCTGCCCCTAGACGATCCCCCAGCGAGGAAGCACCGTATTTAGGGAAAGTAACGCTGGCTGTCAAGAAAAATATTTTCCTTTGCGAGGATTTTTCTCGTCTTGGTGCAGGGCGCGCCTGCGAGCGTTTACGTATCCCAAGCGGGATCGCTTGTCCACCTTTTTGGGCTGGATCGGGGCACTTGCGGCAACGTCGTTTCCGCTGTGCTAGCTGGCCGCCAAACGGCGGGTGCGCTTTTTCAAACGGCTGATCTGCTTGCGCAGTTGGGTGCGCTCTTTTTTGTTGTCAGCGGGCATTTGCAACCGCTTGTTTTGCAGGTCTTTCATCTGGCGCTTCAAGGCCAAGATATGTTCTTTGTACGCGGTTTTGGCATCTTCTTCCTCAATACCGAGCAGTTCCTTGATTTCGGACAGGAGCTGGTCCTTATCCATTCCGGAAGCGCCCTTGATTTGGGGCAGTTTTTCGATGACCAGTTCGCGCAATTCCTTGGCGGTCATTTTTTCCAGTGGTTTTTTGAGGTCCAAAGATTCCAGGGTCAGTTCATCGCTCATACTCGTTCCTCCTATGGGCTGCTGCCTTGCAGGCGGTTTTGTCTCCGACAAGACCGCAAACCTGCAGGATATTCGTTGTGCTCCGCTGGCAATCAGCGGTGGCTAGGCTCGTTGTTGCGGCGTTTTTCCCAGTACCGGACATAGGCTCGGTAGCAGGAGGCAAACGCGGAGTTGGCTTCAACTCCCTCCAGGGGCAGGTTGCCGACATCGGGAATCTGCCCCGGATTCGGCGGGATCACCTCTGGACCCACCTGGAGTTCGGACAAGGGAGTTCGGTTGGATAGCAGTTCGAACTTGACTTTGTCAAAAGGTTGTCGGCCAAAAAACGCGGCTATTTCCTCTAAAATTTCTTCTTGGGCAAAAGAGGCTTCTTGGAGGGTGACCGCGTCCTGCGCCCCGAGGATTAAGGTGGCCTGCCGGTGGCCTAAGGGTTTCACCAATTGAGCGGTTTCCGCGCCGATGATTTCCGGCCAGCGGCGCCACAATTGGACTAAATCCTGTTGGAAGCTCGCGTTATCCTTGTCCCCAAGCAGGGATTCCAGGGTGGATTTGATATCTTCCATTTCCTTCTCTCTCGGGTCGGTCTTGACGGAGCACCGGTGATCGGGTAGCACGTTATCAACTTTTTTAGATATGGTTATGCAGGCGGCCCTGTCTTTTGGAGGAAAGGACGTGTCCCTGCGGACGTGGACACCCAGACCGCTTCGCTACAGGGCCACTATTTGTGGGGTGCGTCAAGGGGGCGAGGCCCGCGTTTTCAAGAAACAGTGGTACTGTTGTGTTGTCGTGGCGTACCAACCGAGCAGGAGATGGCAGGCACTGATGGAAAGTGTGAAATTTTTTAAAGCCTTGGCCGATCCCACCCGAGTGCGCCTGGTCCATTTACTCCAGCATTATGAACTCAATGTCGGGGAAATTGTCCAGATCATGGAGATGGGGCAATCCCGCATCTCGCGGCATTTGAAGATCTTGTCTGATTGCGGCCTGCTCACCTCCCGCCGGGACGGGATGTGGGTTTTTTATCGGGCAGCGCGGGGCGGTAAGGAGCAGACGTTTTTGCAGGCCCTGGCTCCCTTTCTCGCTTCCGAAGAAGATCTCGCGCCGGATTTGCAACGCGCCGGCGATGTAACCCGGGAACGGGTACACAGCACCCAGCAGTTTTTCGACGGCGTGGCCGCCCAATGGGGAAACGTGGGGCGCGAGGCCCTAGGCGGCTTTGATATTGCCCCGCATATCGAGCAAATGATGCCGGAGTGCACCATGGCCGTTGATTTGGGCTGTGGCCCCGGCGAATTATTGCCTGTTTTGACCAAGCGGGCCCACAGCGTCATCGGGGTGGACAATTCCTCCAAGATGTTAACCCTCGCGCGGGCCAATTTGCCCGGTGATTTGGACATCAGCCTACGTCTTGGGGATTTGGCCCATTTGCCCTTGCGTGACCGGGAGTGCGATTTCGCTGTGCTGTCCATGGTGCTGCACCATTTGGTCAGCCCCGGTGCGGCATTGCACGAAGCCGCCCGTATTTTGCGCCCCGGAGGGCAATTGGTGGTGGCGGATTTCGCTCCCCATGAACAAGAGGCGATGCGCGCGGCCTATAGTGATCGCTGGCTCGGGTTCAGCGTGCAGGAGATCCGGCATTGGTTGGCCGCGGCGGGGTTAACGGCGGTGAAACAGACGCCCGTGCCTGCGGACCAGGGTTTGGAAGTGGTGGTGTACACGGGGGTGAAATCCGGTGAGGCTGCCGCGGAAGGGTAAAAACGGAGTACGGAAAACGTGGAGGCGCTGCGCCTCGATTGTGAACATAAACCGACAAGGAGGTTGCCGTGGCCATTGCATTGGATCCGGCACTGGAATCGAAAATCGCCGACCCGAGCCAAGCCCATTGGGGCCGGCAGGAAATGCGGCTGGCGGAAAAGGAAATGCCCGGGCTTATGGCCCTGCGGGAAAAATACGGCCCGGACAAGCCACTTGAAGGGATAAAGATCACTGGCAGTCTGCACATGACTATTCAGACGGCCATGCTTATCGAAACCCTGTATGCCCTGGGCGCGGACATCCGCTGGGCGTCCTGCAACATCTTCTCCACCCAGGACCACGCCGCCGCAGCCATTGCCGAGGCGGGCACGGCCAAGGTCTTCGCCTGGAAGGGAGAGACTTTGGAGGAGTATTGGTGGTGCACCGAGCAGGCCCTGACTTGGCCGGACGGCAGCGGCCCTGATCTCATCGTGGACGACGGCGGCGACGCGACCCTGTTCGTCCACCAGGGCGCCAAGATGGAAAAAGACCCCTCGTTATTCAAGCAGCAGACGGACAACAAAGAATTCCAATGTGTGCTCGACCGACTCGCGGACAGTTATAAACGGGACCCGCAGAAATGGACCCGGATCGCCGCCGCTCTTCGTGGGGTCTCTGAGGAGACCACTACCGGGGTGCACCGTTTGTACCAGATGGCCGAGAGCGGGGAGCTGCTTTTCCCGGCCTTTAATGTCAACGACTCGGTGACCAAGTCCAAGTTCGACAATCTCTACGGCTGCCGGGAATCCTTGGCCGACGGCATCAAGCGGGCCACGGACGTGATGATTGCGGGCAAGATCGTGGTTGTCTGCGGCTACGGCGACGTGGGCAAGGGGTGTGCCCAGGCCATGAAGGGGCTTGGCGCCCGGGTGTTGGTGACTGAAGTCGACCCCATTTGCGCCTTGCAGGCGGCCATGGAGGGCTATGAGCTCTCCACCATGGGACAGGCGGCCTCCCTGGGCGATATTTTTGTCACCGCCACCGGCAATTACCATGTTATCACTGGTGCGCACATGGAGCAGATGAAGGACGAGGCCATTGTCTGCAATATCGGGCACTTCGATAATGAGATCGAGATGGACTATCTCGAAAACAACCCCAAGTGCCGCAAGGAAAACGTCAAGCCCCAGGTCGATAAGTGGACCCTGGAGTCCGGCAACTCTATCGTGGTCCTGGCCGAAGGGCGGCTGGTCAACCTGGGCTGCGCCACAGGGCATCCAAGTTTTGTTATGTCCAACAGCTTCACCAATCAAGTCCTGGCCCAGATGGATTTGGCAAGTAATTCCTACGAGCCCCAGGTGATGGTCCTGCCCAAATCTCTGGACGAGGAAGTCGCCCGGCTGCATTTGGAGCGCATCGGGGTGGTGTTGGAAACCTTGACCCAAGAGCAGGCCGACTATATCGGCGTATCGGTCAACGGGCCGTTTAAGCCCGAGCACTACAGATATTAATGCGCCTGACCCGGCGGGGTGATCCCAGCCGGCCCTTTCAGATACCAAGGAGTAGAGCAATGATCGCGAGTATGGAAAAGTATCTTTTTACCTCCGAGTCGGTGACCGAAGGGCACCCGGACAAGGTCGCGGACCAGATTTCGGATGCTGTCCTGGATTCCATCTTGGAGCAGGATAAAAACGCCCGGGTGGCCTGCGAGACCCTGGTGACTACTGGTTTGGCCTTTATCGCCGGTGAGATCAGCACCACCGCGTATGCGGACTTTCCGAGTATTGTCCGGGATACGGTGCGGAATATTGGCTACACGAGTTCGGAAATGGGGTTCGACGCGGACACCTGTGGTGTGGTCTCCTCCATCGACAAACAGTCCCCGGACATTGCCCAAGGGGTGAACCGGGAAAAGCCTGAAGAACAGGGGGCCGGCGACCAGGGCATGATGTTCGGCTTTGCGGTCAACGAAACCCGGACCCTGATGCCCGCCCCCATCTATTACGCGCACAAGCTCTCCCGGCGCCTGTCGTATGTGCGCAAGAAAGATATTCTGGATTTTTTGCGCCCTGACGGAAAGACCGAAGTCTCCGTTGAATATCAAGGCGGCGTGCCGCAGCGTATCGATACCATTATCGTTGCCGCGCAGCACGACGATGAAGTGGCCCAGGACGACCTGGTCGACGCCATTAAGAGCGAAGTCATCGGCAAGGCTCTGCCCCAGGATATGATCGATAAGCAGACCCGGATGTATATCAATACCACCGGCCGCTTCGTGGCCGGCGGGCCATTGGCCGACTGCGGCCTGACCGGACGGAAGATCATCCAGGACACCTACGGCGGTATGGGCAACCACGGTGGTGGCGCTTTTTCCGGCAAGGACCCTTCTAAGGTGGATCGCTCTGCCGCGTACATGGGGCGCTATATCGCTAAAAATATTGTGGCCGCGGAGCTCGCCCAGCGCTGCGAGGTGCAATTGGCCTATGTCATCGGGGTGGCCGAGCCGGTCTCCGTGTTGGTCAACACTGCTGGCACCGGTGAGGTGCCGGACGAACGGCTGACCAAGGCGGTGCGCGAGGTCTTTGACCTGCGGCCCTACCATATTGTCCAGCAACTGGATCTTCTGCGCCCCATTTACAAAAATTCGGCTTGCTATGGCCATTTCGGCCGCGACAATGTTGACTTCACCTGGGAACGCACTGATGCGGTGGAGGACCTGCGCACAGCGTGTAAGATTTGATCCCTTTTTAGGGACAGCCACGCAAAAGGCCCCAGTCTTGAAGACTGGGGCCTTTTGTTTTTTGGCCGGTGTGCTTGTGTCCCTGTCAGGGGAAATACGAGCAAGAAAAGAGGGTTGGGGCCAATAGACCATGGTCCTAGGATTGCCCACGGCCTGGAAAAGGGGGGCGCCACACGCCCCTCCTCGCGGCAGCGTAAACGGCCTGCCTGCTGCGAAGAGCTTTTTCGCCGCCGCCACGCGCAGCTGATTTTTACGGAAATTATTCAGGTTGCCAGACGAGGGTGTCCAGGTCCACGGGATTGTGCAGCAGGTCTTTGTCGCGCATGAACGCTTCTAGGTTTTCCCAGCGTTGCCGGGTCTGGGTGGGACTGCCCTTGAAAAAGGGCAACGTGGCCTCGAAGGCCCGGCGATTGAGTTCGTTGGCGCTGTCAGGATAGCTGTCGAAAAAGGCGTCCCGAGCGGCCTCGGGGTGCTCCAGAGTCCAGCGGGTGCTCTTGGAAAGAGCCTGGATCAAGCTGGCGACTTTTTCTGGGGTCTCGTTGACGGTTTGCTCATTAGCGATCAAAACCAATTCGTAGAAATCCGGCACTCCGTAGTCCTCAAAGGCGAAGACCCCGACCTCGACCCCTTCGAGTTCGGCCTGGACCGCTTCGTAATTGCGAAATGCGCCGCTGGAGCCGGCGATTTTTTGGGACAAAAGGGGTTGGGTCAGATTGAACCCCACGCGAACGGTTTCGTAGTCCTTAGGGGTGAGTCCAGCCTGACCAGCCACGGTTTCAAACAGGACCCGGTACAGCGGCTCCACGGAATAGCCGATGCGTTTGTTCTTGAAATCCGCCGGGGAGGTTATGCCCTGGTCCTTGCGGTACAAAACACAGCTCAAGGGGTGCTGGACCAGCGCGCCGACTGCGACCACTGGCAGGCCTTCGGCCCGGGCTTGGAGTACGGTCGGCTGATAGGAGACCGCAAAGTCGACCTCGCCCGCAGCCACTAGCTTGAGCGGGTCATTGGGGTCGGCTGGGACCTGGAGATCGATTTTTAATCCCTGCTCGGCAAAAAAACCCTGAGTTTGGGCCGCATTCAGGGTGGTGTGGTTCGGGTTGGGGTACCAGTCGAGCATAAGCGAAGTGGCGCTGTGGGCTGGCAGGATTGAGGCCAGCACAAGAATCAGGGTCAGTAGAGCGTGGGACAAACGCATTGGAAGCCTCCGTGTTTTGATGGATAGGAAGTGGGTCATGGGGCGGCCCGGTTCTGAAATCTGATCCTTTTTTCAGGCTCGGCGCCAGGGAGTGCACCAGCGTTCCACGAGGACCACCAAGACATAGAGCCCGACCCCGATGAGGGAAAGAACGACAATGGCCGCGAAAACACGCTCGACCTGCATCTGGGCGTTGGCCTGGACCATATAATAGCCCAATCCTTGCCGGGCTCCGACCCATTCCCCGATCACCGCGCCGATAACGCTGACGGCCATGCCGATCTTGGCCCCGGCGAAAATATGCGGCAGGGCCTGGGGCACCCGTACAATCCAGAATGTCCGCCACGGACCGGCCTCCAAGACACGCAGCAGGTTCAGCAGATCCTTGTCTGCGGCTTTAAGGCCCTGGACGGTGCTCACGGTGATGGGGAAAAAGACGATCAGGGCGGCCATGACGACTTTGGAGCCGATGCCGTAGCCGAACCAGAGTACTAATAGCGGAGCGATGGCGAAGACAGGGATGGTCTGGGAACCGATGACCAACGGCAATACGGCCCGTTCCAAGATGCGTGAGCCAGCGATGCCCGCGCCGAGGAGCAGCCCGGCCACCAGGGCGACTCCAAACCCGAGCACAACCTCGCTGAAGGTGACCAAGGCGTGGGGCACAAGTCGGGGCCAGAACGCGACGAGGGCCTGGGCGATGCGCGAGGGCGGGGGCAGGATGTAGTGCGGCATATCCCCCACGGCAACGCTGATTTCCCAGATCACAAGCAGGGCGGCTAGGACAGCTAGGGGCCAGAGGCAGTTTAGGAAATGGCGGCGCATGCAGCAGGGCTCCGGGGGGTCAAGTGGTCCAGCAGGAATTGTTTGTGTTCGATAAAGGCGGCGTCGGTGACACAGCGCGGGCGGGGTATATCAACCTGCATATTGGCCAAAATCCGAGCCGGACACGGTGTGAGCACTACAACGGTGTCCGCCAGAATCAAGGCTTCCTCCACGTCATGGGTGACCAGGATGACCGAGGCCCCTAGAGCGCGCCAGACCTGTTCCAATTGGCCGTGCATGTTCCGTCGGGTAATGGCGTCCAGGGCCCCAAACGGTTCGTCCAGGAGCAGGACTGGTTTGCGGCACAGCAGGGTCCGCAAGAGGGCCGCTCGTTGGCGCATACCCCCAGAAAGGTGATGCGGGTACATTTGAGCAGCCTCGGCAAGGCCAAAGCTGGGAAGTTGGTCGCGGACCATGTGCCGGGCCGCCGTTTTGGAAGCCCCCTGCATGATAAGCCCTAGGGCGGCGTTGTCTTCCACGGTCCGCCACGGCAAAAGGAGATCCTTTTGCTGCATGTAGCTGACCCGGCCACGCAGATCCGGTGGTGTTTCCGCGCCATAGGTGATGCGGCCGCGGTGCGGCGGCACCAGTCCGGCCAGGACGTGGAGCAGGGTGGATTTGCCGCAGCCGCTCGGGCCGACCAAGGCCAGGCAACGTCCCGGGGGCAGGACAAAGTCCATGTCGGTGAAGACCGTGCTCCCGGCCGGGCCATAGCGGGCCGCCAAGTTAGCTACCGCCAGGTGCTCAGGTGGATGCACGGTTGTCCTCGGCCCCGAAGATTGCGGCGTAGGGGTTGGTGGGCCCGCGACCGTGGCCCAACGGCTCGGCCGCAGCAATGGCTTGGGTGATGAATTGTTTGGCTTGGTGGACTGCTTGGTGCATATCCTGGGTCTGGGCCAAGAAGGCAGCAATGGCCGCAGAATAGGTACACCCGGTGCCATGGGTGTGCGGGGTGTTGATGCGCCGGCCGTGAAACCAGGTGTGTTCCCGACCGTCAAACAAAAGATCCGCGGCTTCGTCGATAAGGTGTCCACCCTTGATCAGCACATAATGCGGCCCCTGGGCGTGGATTGCGGCTGCTGCCTTTTCCATGTCGGCCCGGTCGGCGACCGGAAATCCGCACAACAGTTCGGCCTCCCCGAGATTGGGGGTGACCACGGTAGCCAAAGGAAAGAGTTCGTCTTGCAGGCATTGGCGGGCGTCTTCAGCCAAAAGGATGTCGCCGCTGGTGGCGACCATGACCGGATCTAGGACCACAGGAGCGGTGGTGAGCGCCCGTAAGCCCTCGCCCACGGTGCGCACGATGCCGGCGGTGGCCAACATACCGATTTTGAGGCTCTCAGTGCCGATGTCGGTGAGCACGGAATCCATCTGCTGGCGGATGAAGGTCTCGGGTACGGGATGCACGCCCTGCACACCCAGGGTGTTCTGAGCGGTCAGCGCGGTGAGCACGCTGGTCCCGTAGCCGCCCAAAAGGGCGATGGTTTTCAGGTCGGTTTGGATGCCGGCACCGCCGCCGGAGTCGGACCCGGCGATGGTCAAAATCTTTTTCATGGCTGCCTCCTTTGTGACCGCCGCAGCCTGCGGCTGGACATAAAAAAACCGCTTCCCCAGGCATAGGGAAGCGGTACGGCAGCGTTTGGAGCAGACACCAGGTCTGGACAACGTGTCGGTTCGCTTCCCTGCGCTGGTATTATCCAGTTCAGGTTCTAAGGGTCTCCCGAGCCGTCTCGGGACTCTCAGGGGCTACCTGCCCCTCCCCTAGCGAGGAAACGAAAAGCTAGCAGACCGGTGTGAGCCCTGTAAAGGGACTTTTCAGCAATCAGCTATGGCCACTGATAGGTAGTATAGTGGTCATGGCTGCAATTTTGGAATCAGTTTCTGGGTGTTTTCCGTGGGGTCAAGGGACTTGCTACGCAGCGCGTTCGAGTTGCTCCTGGCAGTCGATGCACAAGCGAGCGCTGGGCCGGGCCGTAAGACGGGCGAGACCGATCTCTTCCCCACACTCTTCACACAGCCCGTATTCGCCATTGGCCAATTGGGATAAGGTTTGTTCCACCTCGCGCAATTCATGCAATAATCGCTGTTGCCGCAAAAGAGCAAATTGGCGGTCGGTGGAGAGCGTGGCCTGGTCTGCGGGGTCGGCCAGATTTTGTGGCATGGCAGCCAGATCGGTCTGCATTTGGGCCACGCCGGTTTCCAACTCCTGTTTTTTGCGGCTCAAAACGGTGCTCATGTGCTGCAGGTGCTTGCGCTCCATACGGGGTCTCCTTTGTTGCAGGATGGCAAGGCAAAACGGGTATATGAACCCGTGCATTGTCCGCCTTGTAGACCCTCGGGCCGGAGGATGCATGACCTTGCAATGTCAAAAGGACAACAATTCCATGACAGGCGCTGGGCAGGGCCAAGCGGTTGGACGGGTATTACGCCAATACCGCTATTGCCACGACGTTTATGGAAAGCAGGGGGGCCTCCGGGTGCTGCTGGTACCCGAATAAAGCTCGGCGACTCATCTCCGTTTGCTGTGGATTGCCCGCCAGATTTGGAGCGCCAACCAGTCGCAAACCAGACTGGGGTTGACGTTGTGTTCCAGGGCTTCCTGGGCTTTGTGCAGGGTTTGGTCCAAGAGCGGGAGTCTTTGGGGGGAAAGTCGGGCCTGGAAGAGGGCCGCGAGTTGGGAGCTCTCGGTTTCGGGCCGGGTCATGGCGGTGAGCAGTTCGCGCTGGCATTGAGCGATAATGGCCCGCACCGTCAGCGTGTCCAACTCCCCCTTGCGGCTGGTGTGTTCAAAAAGGCCCTGAGAGGTGCGCCAAAAGGACAGCAAACGTTCCATCCATATCGCCTCGTCTGTTTCCGTAGCTGCCGGGGCCTCCTGCCAGTTCAAAGTGAACGGCCAGCTCCGGGAGACGAGGGTGGGCAATAGCCATTGGCGTTGCGTGGTGGTCAGGACAAAAACATTTCCTGGTGGGGGCTCTTCCAGAGATTTTAAGAGGGCATTGGCTGCCTCTTGGGTCAGCGACTGGGCTTCGTGGATGACGACCACGCGCCAGCCCCCATATTCGGGCAACGAGGCGAGTTCTTGGCGCATGACGCGCACCGGATCGATACGGATGGCCTCTTCACGGCCGTTGAGGACGATGAGGTCACGGAAGATTTCTTCGGCGATCTGATGACAGGTCGGGCATTGCCGGCAGGGGGGGGCAGCCTCAGGGCAATTGAGGCGGGCCGCCCAGTACAGGGCCAGCGCACGCCGTTCGGACTCCACTCCCCCTTCCAGAAGCAAGGACGTGGGGGGGACGGATCCGAGGCGGTCCAGGTACCCCTGCAGGCGGGGCTGGTTATCGCTTGGGGACAAAATGGTTTGGGACATGGCGTGTTGTGCCCGCGCTATGCTGGCCTTGGTGGTTGCGGGAAAGGGGTTCCCCCGGACAGGGCAACGGGAACTGTCCTGTCCAGGGGGGGGTTAGAGAAATAGGGTCTGCTGTCTGTCCGGGCCCACAGAGACCATTCCCACTCGGACCCCGAGGAGGTCTTCGATGGTGGTGATGTATTGCTGGGCAGCATGGGGCAGATCACCCCAGGAGGTGACCTGGCTGACGTCGAGATGCCAGCCCGGCAATGTTTGATACACCGGTTCGACATGTCCCAAAGCGTTTTCGCATTGGGGCGGATGGGGCCAGATTTGGCCCTCGAAACGGTAGCCGGTGCAGATGTTGATCTCCTCCAGGCCGCTTAAGACATCAAGCTTGGTCAGAGCAATTTCCGTGGGACTGTTCAGGCGAACGGACTCGCGCAAAAGCGGAATGTCTAGCCAGCCGCAACGGCGCTGGCGGCCGGTGGTGGAACCGAATTCAGCCCCTTTTTCCAAAAGGTGGGTTCCTACCCGATCGTCCATTTCTGTAGGAAAAGGGCCGGACCCCACTCTGGTGGTATAAGCCTTGACTATAGCCAGCACCCGATCGATGGCGGCCAGGCCAACGCCGCTTCCGGCGGCGGCGTTGGAGGCCACGGTATTCGAGGAGGTCACATACGGGTAGGTGCCGTGGTCAATATCCAAGTGGGTGCCCTGGGCGCCCTCGAAAAGGACATTTTGACCGTTTTCTCGGGCTGTTTCGATTGCCGTAGAGATATCCGCCAAATGGTCGCGTAACCGTTCGGCCCAGGGACGAACAGCGTCGAAGACCTCTTTGGTACTCATGGCTTCGACCCCGTAGCATCCAGTAAAAAGCGCATTCTTTTCTGTGAGGGCCCGCTCGATTTTGGACTGCAATCCTGTAAAATCCAGGACGTCGCAGGCCCGGATCCCGACCCGGGAGGCCTTGTCTTCATAGGCCGGCCCGATACCCCGACCGGTGGTGCCGATCCGTTCTTTGCCCGTCTTGGCGGCTTCTCGCGCCGCATCCAAACGTTTATGGTAGGGCAAGATGAGATGGGTCTTAGGGCTGACTTTCAAGCGCTCCGGGCCGATACTGACCCCATGTTGGCGCAATCCGTCTACCTCAGCACACAAAACTTCTGGATCCAGCACCACCCCATTGCCGATGCAACAGGTTTTTTCTTCGTGCAAAACGCCGGAGGGGATGAGGTGCAAAACCACTTTGCGCTCTCCTACGACGAGGGTATGGCCTGCGTTGTTGCCACCCTGAAAACGGACAATGAGGTCGGCGTTTTCCGTTAGCAGGTCCACGATTTTTCCCTTGCCCTCATCGCCCCATTGGGCGCCCATGACCACAATATTTGACATTTCCTACTCCTTCAGGAAGAACTTCAAACCTGTCCACACGCACTTTGTGATTAAAGGAACAAAACGGGGCTCGTCAATCTCTTCCGCTCCCCGGGGCGGAACATGTTTGCACCATATGCGGTGCAAATCGCGACCGGGGATCGTTTTTTGCCTATGCAGCATAGCCAACGCCGGCGAGCGTATGAAGTTGCCCTTGTCATGGGGCTGATCGCGGTGCAGATCCTGCTCGTGGGGTGGTATTTGTACCGTTCCGGGCAAATATTGCAATTTCAAACGGGAGTCACGGTGATTTCCCTTACCCAGGGGGAAAAGCGAGCAGAGCTCAGTCCATACGGCCCTGGATTTGAACGCGAATTAATGCAGCAGTTTGCCCGTTTTCGTGATGTGCGCTTGAAGTGGCGCGAGGCGGATTCCTGGGAGGAAGCCCGCAACCTGCTCTTTTCCGGTCGCGCTGATATCCTCCTGGCTCCAGGAACGCCCCCACGTTCTTGGGATATGCAAGAGCTTGTGGCCGGCCCGGCCTACAGTCACGCCCCGAGTGTTTTGGTACACCATCGACAACGGTTTGGCCTGCGCTCTATTTATGACCTGTGCCGGATTCCTGTGCATATTCCGAATCTTCCGGCGGTTGAAACGATTTTCACCGATTCCGATTTCGATGTCCCCTGCCGACCGGATATAGTCAAACGCCAAGGTCTCGGACTGCAGGGCTTGTTGCAATTTATGCAAACGGAACAGGCCCGGTTTGCAGTGGTGGATAAACAGCGGTTTCAGGCCTGGGCGCCGTTTTATCCCCAGGTGCGCCAAACGTACGCTTTCCCTAAAACCGCGGAAATTGCCTTTCGCTGGTATTGGCACCGCGAAGCCGCCGCTACGGGCGAGGCTTTGGCCAGGTTTTGGAATCGTTCGGAGCAAAAGCGGCAATTGCGGCGTCTGCAGGAATTGTATACCGGTTTTTTCCCGGCGCAGCCGGATTACTATGAGTTGGCCCATCTGTCCAAGGCGGTACAGGAGAAGCTCCAACGTTACTTGCCCACTATCCGCCGGGCGGCTGAAGAAAACGGTCTCGACCCCTTGTGGCTCGTGGCCATGATATATCAAGAATCCCACTTTGAGGCCCGCGCCGAAAGTTATACCGGGGTGCGGGGCTTGATGCAGCTTACCCAGCCCACAGCGCGGGAGTTGGGCATCAAGAACCGTCGCGACCCTGAGCAAAGCATCTTGGGCGGGGCACGGTATGTGAAATATTTATGGCAGCGCCTTGAGGGCCATGGCCTTTCGCCTTGGGACCGGTGGTTTCTGGCGTTGGCGGCCTATAATCAGGGGTTTAGTCATGCCGAAAACGCGATACGCTTAACTGAGGAACTCGGAAAGGATCCCCAATTTTGGGGGGATATTAAAAGCGTCTTTCCGCTTTTGAGCTATAGTCGGTATTATACCCAGTTTGAGGACGGTGGAGCCCGGGGGTTTGAGGCTGTGGACTATGTCCAGAGCATCCGGTGGTATTACTATGTCCTACACGGATTCGTCGCCTTGTCGCGACCGGAAGCTGAGTACCTTGCCCCGCTGCTTGGGCTCGTCCCCCAGGGGTGGCCCGGATGAGGCTGGTGCCGGTTTTTCCGGCTGGGAGTCGGGCTGTGGCGGGCGCGATTCGGACCAGTGATAGTTAAACAGCTGGTTTTTCCAGCGCACGGTCTGGATCATCCCCAAAATAAGGACCGCTTCTTCCCAGGCCCGCGTGGGTTGGAAATCTTCGGCCAGCGCTTGGTATTTCTCCCACAAGGCCATAAGTGAGGCCTCGTCGTATTCACAGAGCTGTTTGGCCAATTTTTCGAGGGCTTTTTCCATGTGCTGCTCCTTTACTCGCGGTGTGCGTCGGACCGGCATGGGGAAATTGCTCCGCTGCGCACCTTATGCTAGAAATTTTTCCTTGTCTCAAAAAAAAGGGCCGGTCAACCGGGCGGCCCGACGTTTCGAGTCTGTAACCCGAAGAGATGGTGTTTATGGCTGATTTAAAAGCGATGTACCGCACGATCCAAGCGGATCCGTTTCCTGATCATATGCGGCTGCAACTCGGCGACCAGGAATTGGTGTTCACCAAGCGCACCTGGCAGATCGGCGGGGAGGAAAAAGGCCTGCGGTACGGGGAGAATCCGGACCAGCCCGCGGCCCTGTACGCTCTTAGCGAAGGAAGTCTTGAACTTGGGGGCGTTATGTTTCGGGATTCCGGCCAGGGGCTGGTGTCAGCCCTGAGCGAGGAACATATGCTCCAGGCCGGGAAGCACCCGGGCAAAATCAATCTCACGGATGTGGATAACGGCATTACTATTTTGCAATATTTGGGCGCTAGGCCCGCGGCGGTGATCCTCAAACACAACAACCCCTGCGGGGCGGCGTGGAGTGACGAGGGGATCGCCACGGCCCTGGCCAATGCCTATGCCTGCGACCGCATTGCCGCCTTTGGCGGCACGGTGGTGGTCAACCGGGAAATCGATGCCACCACTGCGGCGTTCATGGCCCAATCCTATTTTGAGGTCGTGGCTGCCCCCGCTTTTACCCCCGAAGCGGTGACCACCCTCAAAGGGCGAAAGAATTTGCGTATCCTCCAAATTCCCGGCTTGGCCCAACTCGATTTTTTGCTCCAACGCCCCTATTTGGACATCAAATCCCTGACCGACGGCGGCCTAGTGGTGCAGTTTTCTTTCCGCAACACAGTGGTCAGCGCCGAACAATGGGAAGCCGCCAGGGCGGAAAAGGATGGTCTGGTAGTCACGGCCCGCCCTCCCTCGCGGCGCGAGGCCGACGATCTGCTTTTCGCCTGGGCCGTTGAGGCCGGGGTGAGTTCGAATTCCGTGATTTTTGCTCGTAACGGGGCCACGGTGGCCATTGGCACCGGGGAACAGGACCGGGTCGGGTGTGTCGAACTCGCTATCACCAAGGCGTACACCAAATATGCCGATGGATTGGCGTTTACCCGCACCGGGAGATCCTTGTATGAATTGCAAAGCGCTGCCAGGGGCGGTGATGCCCAGGCGCAGCAGACGCTGGAGGACATCCAGGCCCAAACCCAACGTGAACACGGGGGACTTCCCGGATCCGTCCTGGTTTCCGACGGCTTTTTCCCCTTTCGCGACGGGGTGGATGTCGCAATCGCTGAAGGGGTTACGGCAATCGCCCAGCCCGGCGGCTCCATTCGTGATGTTGAGGTTGTCCAGGCGGTGAATGCGGCTGAGCCGCAAGTGGCGATGGTTTTTACCGGACAGCGGTCCTTCAAGCACTAAAGGCCATATTGTGCAATCTGTTTTTTCTTTCTGCAAGACAACCCTCGAGGGGAATGTTGCGCATGCAGTATGAAAGCGCTCCCATATCCTCGGGTACGGTTGTGGAGTATATGCAAAGCAATCAGCCGATTTTGGCCTGGGTGGTCGACGCCCAGCCGAATCGGCTGCGTGTTATCACCTTGAACAAACGGGAGAGTAAGCTTCCCCCGGGGCGGGTTTTGCCGTGGGCCGGCCCGAGCTATGCGCAACAGACCAGCCGCGAAGCACTTTTAGAGCGTTTGCTTGAACACCACACGCGGCGGGAGCGATTGGCGGCCGAACTCGATGCCCATGAATTGTGGGAGTTGGTGCACGGGGATGTAGAACGCGGTACCGCCCGTTGGTTTGCCGAATTGCTCTGGGAGGCTCCTGAGGCTGACCATGTTGCGGCTATGGGACGGGCGTTATTGGCGGGTAAGGCCTATTTTAAATTCGTTACCCCCAATTTCGAGGTCTATTCGGAAGACAAAGTGCGGTTGCGTTTGGCAGAGATCGAGACGGCACGACGACGGCAGGCCCTTATTGATCAGGGGCAGGACGTTGTCAAAGCCCTGTGGGCGAAGCGGCGGGATCCGGGCGCAGCCCTGCCAGAGTTGGCTACTGAAACCGCCGCGGAGTTACGGGAGCTTTTGTTGCGGCGTATCGCTGACCCGGAGGACGGTGAGACCGCCAGCGTGTGGCGGGAATTGCGCAAAGGGCTGCCGGATGATCCGCATCTGCCGTTGCGCCTGGCCCAGGCGTGGGGGGTGGTCCCTGAGCATTATAATTTTCTGCTGGACCGGGCCGGATACGCTTGGGGCGACACGTGGGCCCAGGCATATGAAGAAGAGATCCAGCGCCTTGAGAACGCGGCCACTGAAGAGCCCAGCACCCCGGAGCCGGCTCGATTCGTGAGCATCGACGGGGCGTCAACACGTGATCTGGACGATGCCTTTACCCTGGAGCGTGATGGCGAGGGCGGCTATCGGCTGACCCTGGCCCTGGCCTGTCCGGTTTGGGCGTGGCGTTTTGGCTCCGGTTTGGATCAGGCGGTTGCTGAGCGGGCAACCAGCCTGTATCTCCCCGAGGGCACCAGTCATATGCTCCCGGAACGTCTCGGGATCGAGGTGTACAGCCTTAAGGCCGAAACAATGCGTCCCGCCTTGCTCGTGGCTATGCATCTCGACGCCAAAGGGAGTTTGCAGGAAGTGGTTCCGCGCCTGGGCTGGGTGCAAGTGGCCGCTAATTTGACCTATACCGAGGTGGAGCAGGCCTTTGCTGACAACGCGGCCTCGGCAATGCTGGAGACGGGATTGGAATTGGCCGGCAAATTACGCCAGCGGCGGGTTCGCAACGGCGCGGTTATTATTGAACGCCCTGAGCCGGAAATGGTGTTGCAGGGTTCTGGGGCAGAGACGCGGGTGCGTCTGGAAATGAAAGATCCCACCCCGAAGGCCCAGCTTATGGTCAGTGAATATATGATTCTGGCCAATCGGGCTATAGCGCAATGGGCGAAGGCGCAAGATCTGGGGCTTGTGTACCGCACCCAAGATATCAACCTCGGCAACGACAGCGCCGGGGTGTGGAAGGATCCGGCCCAATCCTATCAGATCGTGCGCCAAATGGGGCCATCGAAGCTCGCCCCCGCACCCCAGCCCCATGCCAGTTTAGGCGTCAGCGCCTATGCCCCGGTGACATCGCCATTGCGACGTTATACGGATTTTCTCAATCTGGGACAGATCAGTTCCTTTCTGCGCACGGGCCAGGCCCGTTTGAATGCGGCGGCGCTTGCGGAGCATCTGCCCTATTTGAGCGCGCGCCAGGACAATGTCGCCCAGATCCAGCGCTACCGCCCCCGGTATTGGAAATTGGAATACCTGCGGCAAAATCAAGATGTATGGTGGCCGGGTATGGTGGTCGAGGTGGGGCCGAAAATGATCACCGTAACTTTGCCCCGGGAGCAGGTCATGTTGCGGGGCAAACGGGAGATGTTTGACGAGACGCCGGCGGTAGGCGAGCGGTTGCGGGTGCGCGTGGGGAAAATCGATCCGGTTAATAACGCCATCGAACTTTTGGAAGTACGGGAGGAAACATGGGACAATTCCTGTTTGCAATAGGCTGGCTGGCCTTATGGTATCTATTGGGCAGCCTCCCTTTTGGGTTGCTGATCGGCCAAAGCGTGTGCCGCATTGATCCCCGGCATTACGGCAGCCATAATACCGGGGCCACGAACGTGGCCCGCAGCTGCGGCACCCGGTACGGGGTGGCAACCTTGTTGTTGGACATCGGAAAGGGAGTTTTGCCGGTGGCCCTGGCCCTTGGGGTGAGTTCTTCAGCGTGGTTTGTCAGCCTCACCGGGGCCGCGGTTTTATTGGGCCATATGTATTCTGTCTTTTTAGACGGCAAGGGCGGCAAAGGTGTGGCCACGACCATCGGTATTTTTCTGGTTTTGGCCTTTTGGCCGTTGCTGTGGAGCCTTGTCCTGTGTTTGCTGCTTATTTGGTGGACCGGCTTTGTTTCCGTGGGCTCGCTGGCATTGGTGACCGCGTTGCCTCTCCTTTTGATCGTTTTCGGGCCCTGGAGTGCGCTGCCTTTGGCCGTAGTGGTGCTTCTTTTGGTTTCCTGGCGCCACCGGGAGAATATCACCCGTTTGGCGCGCGGTGCTGAAAACCCCTGGCGATAATCCTCTGTGAGGTCGAACAAGGGAAGGGGCAGGACTTTCCTAGGCCGGCAAACGTTTGAGAATGGCCTGGACCAGCGCGTCCAGGCCTTTTTTTTCCACTGCGGTCGTGGGCAGCCCCTGGGGAAAGATATTGCGCACCCGTTGCTGGGCTTCGGCGGAGAGGGTATCCCATTTATTTAAGGCCAAAAGCCGGGGGATAGTGTCCAGGCCCATATCATGGAGGATATCGTCCACGGCCGCGACTTGTTCTTCGAGTTCAGGGTGGCCGGCATCAGCCACCTGGACCAGCACGTCGGCCTCTTCTAGCTCTTCAAGAGTCGCCAGGAAAGCTTCGCGGAGATCCTCGGGCAATTCCCGGATAAAGCCCACCGTGTCTGTCAGTACGACCTCGCGTTCTTCGGGAAAACGGATGCGCCGACTGGTTGGGTCCAGGGTGGCGAAAAGTTTGTCTTCGGCCGTGACCTGGCTGTGGGTGATGGTGTTCAAGACAGTGGATTTTCCCGCATTCGTGTATCCGACTAAAGCGACGATAGGCACGCCGGCTTCAAAGCGGCGCGACCGGGTATGGGCGCGGTGCTGCCGGACTTTTTCCAACTCTTTGCGAATACGGGTGATACGCTCCCGCACTTTGCGCCGGTCCAGCTCGAGCTTGGTCTCACCGGGGCCGCGCCCGCCGATGCCACCGGCCAGTCGGCTCAGGGCCCGGTTTTGTCCTACCAAGCGGGGCAACGTGTATTTGAGCTGGGCCATTTCCACTTGGAGCTTGCCCGCCCGGCTGGTGGCGTGTTGGGCAAAGATATCCAAAATGAGCTGGGTGCGATCCAGGACTTTGCGCTCGGTGATTTGGGCGAGGTTGCGCATTTGGCTGGGGCTGAGCTCCCCGTCAAAGACAATAATCCCGGCGTTGGCCTGCAGGGCGTTGACCTCCAATTCAGCGAGTTTCCCGCGGCCAAGGATGTATTTCGGGTTCAGGCGGCCGACGCGCTGGACCAAACGTCCGGCCACGGTGAGCCCAGCGGTGGCAGCGAGATCGGCCAGTTCCTCGAGCTCGGTTTCCAAGCGGTGGCGTGGTTTCGTGCCCACGCTGACAAGCAGGGCCGTGTTTTCCCGTGGCTCCAGGGCGACACCCTCTTGGCGCCGGGCCAATTCCTCCTCTACGGCCTCGGCTTGGGCGTGGAAGTCGACATCCACCCGATCCCATGGCTGGCGTGGAGAAACGCTATAGGGTTTGGCCTCGCTATTGGCCGGGAGCAGATGGGCCCATTGCATGTGCCCCGGTTCTCCCTGCCCCACGACTTCGAGGACCGCAATGGAGTCCAAGCGCAAAAAGACCATATCCATAAGGTCTTCTTCAGAAAGCCCTTCCTGGCCTAAATGGGTGTGCACCAGTCGCAGGCCCCGCAACCGCCCGGAGTGTTGCCGCTGCCGTCCGAGTTCCGGGATGACGATCTGGCTGGATTCACCCACGATAACCATTTCCGGGCGCCCTTGGCGGTCGATGAGGATCCCCAGCTGGCGTCCGGTTTCCTGGGTCAGCCCGGCCAGTTCCCAGACCTGTTCCCGGCTCAGTCCGCCCTGATTCGGGTAGCGGCGTTGGGCGAGGCGTTGGAGCTTTTTGAGTTGACTCGGTTTCAGTCCGGATGTGCAACCACGTACTTTAGCGGCGATGGGGGCGCTCCTTGGTTTTACAGTCAGCACGGGTGCGAAGCGCTCTGTGCACGAGACCCGTTGGTGGAGATCATGGGGTTCTGGGGCTTTACTCCATGTGGGGCCGGAGATAGTCGGCGATCATAGCGTCGTAGCGAGAAACTGCCGCAAATGTGTCTGCGGCGCATTGCTGTCGTAGTTCCAGGCCAACGGCGCCAGCGCGGTCCTGGATTTCTTGGCGGATGCGCGGGTACCAATCCGGATGGGGCACGACGCAGATAGAATGGAAATTTTTGGCTGCGGCGCGCAAAAGCGTGGGGCCGCCGATATCGATTTCTTCTACGGCCTGCCT
This sequence comes from Thermodesulfobacteriota bacterium, assembly GCA_051747685.1. Classification (GTDB taxonomy): domain Bacteria; phylum Desulfobacterota; class Desulfovibrionia; order Desulfovibrionales; family Desulfohalobiaceae; genus Desulfohalobium. The sequence continues at coordinate 21,963 of JBNJGM010000007.1, forward strand.
GAGGTCTTGGTTGTGGGCGACGGCCTTGCCGAAGTCGTAGAGGTTGACGCAAATAAGATCGAATGCAGCGATGTTGTGTTCTTGCAAGGTGCGCAGATGCCCGGGATCATCTTTGTCGGCCAAAATTCCGGCATGGATGGCCGGGTGCAGGGTTTTGACCCGCCCGCCCAGGATTTCCGGAAACCCTGTGATTTCGCTGACAGCCCGCACCGGGAGTCCGGCTTGGGTGAGTTGGCGCATGGTTCCGCCGGTGGAAACCAGTTCCACTCCGGCTTGATGCAGCGCGTTGCCGAATTCAATGATGCCGTTTTTATCTGTGACGCTGATAAGCGCCCGCGTGAGAGGTAAGGTTTGCATGGCACATCCTTGTTTCTGTCTGGTTCCTGTGCGGGTATAATGAATACCGGATAGCGCCGGCACGGGTGCTGGTTTTTTCTTAGCAGGTGCCAAAATTCTGGACCTCTGGCAAGGCGCCAACCATCTCTTGGGGCGCCATGCCCGGACCATGAATTGAGGAGCAGAGAAATCGATCCAGAAAAAGTGTACGCTGTTCGTGGATGCAGATCACCAAAAGGAGGGCCGCAGATGCCGCTGTACGAGTTGTATTGTCCCAGATGTCGTCGGATGCAGGAGGTGCTGACGACCCGGGCCTCAGCGCCTGTGGATACGACATGTGCGCATTGTGGGGAGCCAGGTATGCGACGTGTCGTGTCTAGGGTGCGGGTCGTGCTCTCTGAACAAAGCCGCATGGACCGGCTTGAAGACCCGGCGCAGTGGGCCGGGCTGGAAGAAGAGGATCCGGTGGCTTTTGCCCGCACCTTGAAGCGGATGCATAGCGCCTTTGGAGATACCTATGAACCACGCGATGTGGATCAAGCCCTTGAGGAGAGTATGGAGGCGGCGGCCAAAGCACCCCCGCCGTCCACCGACGATACCGACTGAACCGGGGGCAGGGGCTACACCGGCATTCGAAAATGGGGGCCGGTGATGAGCATATTATTGGGCATGGTGCTCTGGACGGCTTCCATGGTGCTGCCGAAAAAAAGGTTCTTGATCACGCCATGGCCGTAGGCGCCTAAAACGAGTAGCGCGTTGTGGGGAATATCCCAGAGGTTGTCTTCAAGCCGACCGGAGGTGCAAAATTGCCAAGTGCGGACATTGTTTTCCACGGTTTGTAAGAACCCTTGCTGTTGGAGGCTCTCCCGGTATTCGTCCTGGGAACGGCCCGGGGCATAGGTAAAAAGGTCCACGGGGCAATTGCTCCGCCGTCCGACCATCAAGCCCAGGCGCAGGGAATTGATCGCCGTCGGGGATCCACCGAAGAGCACGGTTACACTTTTCCAAGGCTTGTAGACCGCACTGGGAATGAGTACCGGAAATTTGGAATTGTGCAGAATGCGCCGGACCCTGTTTCCGATATACCCCAAGCCGATTTTGGAAGAAAGGTCGCTGATCCCCCGCGGGCAGCACATAAATTCGTAGCTGCTGGAAAGGTCGGGCAGTGTAGAAGCGGTGTATTGTTGGGGGGTGATAAACTCCGCTTCCATTTCCATGCGTTCCACCACCTCTTGGGCATGGGCCTTGGCTGTTTTCGGGGCGGTGAGATACGAGGCGTCCAAATCGACCTGGATGGCATCGCGCTCAAAGTACATGAGAAATTTTGTGGTCTTTGGGATATAGATGTGTGGCTTTAGCGCGAGTTGTTGGCAAAAGTACAAAGACTCAAGCAGGGTTTCCCGGCCCAAGGGGGTGTTGCGGAAAATATGCAATACGCGGCCGGACATAGACGACTCCTTTGCGGGGTTACAGGGTTTGGGTGCCGGTGACTCGAAGTACCTCTTGGACCGTTGTCTCGCCGTGCAGGGCGCGTTGCAGTCCGGATTCCAGAAGGGGGGTCAGGCCGTTGTGCTGCGCAAGAGAGCGTATTTCCTCCACTTCCTTGCCGGAGCGCAACGCCTCCTGGAGGGCGCTGCTAAAGGGCATGACCTCAAATATGCCGATGCGCCCCAGATAGCCGGTAAAACGGCAGTGCTCACATCCGCTGCCCTGCCACAAGCGCGGCGGATTTTTTGCCCATTGCGGCAGTCCCCAATGGGTAAGGGTCTCCGGGGACAGCGGGTGTTCACGCTTGCAATAGGGGCAAATCCGGCGGACCAAACGCTGGGCGATAATGCCCACGAGTGCGGCGTTGATGAGATAGGGCGGCAATCCGAGATCCACAAGCCGGGTGAGACTGGAGGCGGCATCGTTGGTGTGCAGGGTGGAGAAGACCAAGTGGCCAGTCAAGGCGGCTTGGACGGCTTGCTCGGCGGTTTCCAGATCCCGCATTTCACCGACCATGATCAGGTCCGGGTCCTGGCGCAGGATGTGCCGCAAGGTGGCCGCAAACCCGAAGCCGATTTGCGGCTGGACCCCGATTTGATTGAAATCGTCCATAACCATTTCAATGGGGTCTTCAATAGTCACGACGTTGACTTGCGGGGAACTCAAGTGGTGCAAGGCAGCGTACAAAGTGGTGGATTTACCGCTGCCGGTGGGGCCGGTGACCAAAAAAAGCCCGTGGCTTCGGGATAAAAAATTATTAAAGGCAGTGAATTGGCTCTTGTCCATACCAAGGCGGTCCACGGGTGGCAGATCTTGATAGCTGGAGAGCAAGCGCAGGACGACTTTTTCCCCAAAGGCCACCGGTAGGGTCGAAACGCGCACGTCAGTGGGTTTGTCCTCAACAAAAAGTTGTACACGTCCGTCTTGGGGCCGCCGTTTTTCGGAGATGTCCAAGCGGCTGAGGCCTTTGAGCCGGCTGAGCATGGCGCGGTGCACCGTTAGTGGTAAGCGGTAGAGCGGGTGCAGGACGCCGTCGATGCGAAAGCGCACCAGGGAATGGTCCCGTTTCGGTTCCAAATGCAAATCGCTGGCACGTTCTCGCAAGGCGGACTGCAAGAGATAGTCTACCGCTTGGATGATATGTTTGTGGGTGCGTTGGCCAGAGTGGTGTTTGTCCCCTACATCCACGCGGCCTTCAAGGTTGCCGAGTTCCAGTCCGTCGCCGAATTCTTCGGATGCGGCCTGGATGGCCAGGCGGAAGCGGAAAAAATCGTCGATGAGGCGGTGGATATCAGCCCGGGTGCCAAGATAGACGGAATACGGTAAGCCGGTGACCCGCTGCATGTCCGCCCACAATTCCGGTTGGAAGGGGTTGAAGACTAAGAGCGCCAGACGGCCGTCCTCGATGCGCAAGGGCACAAGCTGGTGGTTGCGGGCAAAGCTTTCAGAAATGGTTTGGGTGCTGACTTCCAGATCGAGGTCCAAATAGTCCACCCGGGTCAGGCTCAAGCCAAAATAGGCGCCAATGGTCTGCAGGACGACTTCCTCGGTCACTGTGCTGGCGCCGGATTGGGGCGGGTTTTGGCGGCGTAGGCCGAGGCGCAGGAGTACATCGAGGCCAGCCGGGTCGTTGCCGCTGATGTTTTCCTCGCGGGCGTGGCCGCGGACGCGTTCGGCTTGTGTGGCGTCGATCTCTCCGCTTTCTGTGAGCAGAGGAAGCACCAGATCCAGGGTATAGGCGAGGCGCTTGCGTTGCCAAAGAGGGGCCGCGTCGTTGCTCATATCTGTTCCTGCTGGATTCGTTCGATAATGGCCGACGTGGAATAGCCGGAGAGCATGGGGAGGCTGAAGACCTCGCCGCCGGCGTTGTGGACGAGATCGCGGCCGATGATATGTTCGACACTCCAATCTCCGCCTTTGACCAAAATATGGGGGCTGAGCGTGCGGATGAGTTCATAGGGAGTGTCGTGGTCGAAAAGGACAATGGCGTCGACACAGCCGAGCCCTGCGAGGACAAAGGCCCGGGCCGCCTCGGGAACCACCGGTCGGCTTGGGCCCTTGAGGCGGCGGACGGAGGCGTCGCTGTTGAGTCCCAGGCACAGAAAGGTGCCCAGTGCCCGCGCCCGTTGGAGATAGTCTATATGTCCAGGGTGCAGGATATCAAAGCACCCGTTCGTAAAGACGATATGTTCCGCTTGCCATTCCTGGTTCCGTTTGGCCGCAGCCGAGTGCCAGGAAAAGAATTTGGGATTGGGCGGAAGATTGGGCATAATCGAGTAGTGCTCCGATTGTTGGGAAAGTATATGTGGCCCTGATTATGTGATTTCAGCCCGGTGCGCTTCGCTCCACACAAAGAGGTTGGAACCTTTTTCTACCCTCAAGGGCGGGCTGGATGCAAGCTGTACGGGTATTGGAGAGGGTTGATCTGGATCCGGAAATCGGCTTTGCTGTATAGGTGGGGCTGTCCCAATTCTGGAAGCGGGCTGTGGTGCTTGTTTACCGGATATGTGGGGGCAGGGCAGTAAAAAAATGCCTTTGCTGCCTGGGCAACAAAGGCATTTTTTGGTGCGTTTCCTCCGGAAACGCCGAATTTTATGCTCAGGAAAAGCCAGCGCTTGGAGCGCACCCGCCGATGGGCTGGGAGGAATCTGTACCGCTTTGGCAGCGTACGGCCGAAATTTGGCGCTGGACGTTTGCGCTACCGCAAAGAGGGCAACGAACGTTGCTGTCGTCATCGGTTGGGGCCATTTCCTCAAATTCGCGGGAGCAATCCCGGCAGGTATATTCGTACAAGGGCATATTTACCTCCGTAGCGGATGGTCTGAAAGTTCTTCTTCCAAGCATTCTTGGAGTTTGTCGTTAATGCACTCGACAAGCAGGGTTTTCATGCTTTTTCCCGTGCACGCGGACAAGATTTTCAATTTCCGGTGCGTGTCAAGCGGCAACCGAAGCGTGAGCTGTTTTGTGGGACCGTGTTCTTTTTCCGACACCTGTCTACCTCGTCTGTGGCCAGTGTTGCTGATGGGTAGAAGGTACATAAAGATGTAAAAATGTCAATGGCCCTTGACAGCGATGTTGTAAGTCTATAAATATGTATTCGTTTTCACGCCCCGAAATTGTTTTCGGGGCGCAACACCGGCCACCGCGGCCGTAGAACGCGTGCTCTATATCTATGGATTTTTATTTCGCATTGACGCGCATACGCCCCACCTTTTCCCGTTGTCAGGCAGACGCCCGGCAATGCCGTCCCTTCGGTCCCACAGGCCCATCCGCATCTTCCCGTCCATTTGCGTTGCGCTGTTTGCCCCCCTTGGCGCGATACTCAGGGTGGTGACGTCCGGTATGGCGGCTTCAAAGCGCCTTCCCAGAAAATCAGATCCCAATAGTTCGTCTTTTTTTTAAGAATATTTTTTTACGTAATCATGGCGAGAGGTTAGCGCAGCAGACGGGAGATCTTGAGGCATAATGCTTGACACATATGCCAAGTTCTGCGCTTAGTCCTTAAGGAGAGCACCTTAGCGAAACGAGGGACAATATGGCAGAGACAAAAATTAAGTTAGAGAATGTGTACAAAATTTTTGGGCCGCACCCTGAACGAGGCATTGAGTTCGTCGAACAGGGGATGAGCAAGGAAAAGATTTCGGAGGAGTATAAGCTCACCGTTGGGGTGAACAACGTTTCCTTTGAGGTCAAAGAAGGAGAGATACTTGTGGTTATGGGGCTTTCCGGGAGTGGAAAGTCGACCCTTGTGCGCTGTATAAACAGGCTTATTGAGCCCACCGGCGGCAAGATCTTCGTCAGCGGCGAGGATATCACCCAGCTCGATGAAAACGGCTTGCGGGAAATGCGTCTGAAGCATTTTGGTATGGTCTTTCAGAATTTTGCCCTGTTTCCGCACCGGACCGTGTCCCAAAATGTCGGCTACGGTCTGGAAATCCAGGGTGTCGAAGTCGAAGAGCGCAAACGGCGCAGCCAGGAGGCTTTGGAGCAGGTCGGTCTAAAGGGGTGGGGCGATTCCTATCCCGCCCAACTCAGCGGTGGTATGCAGCAGCGTGTGGGCCTGGCCCGGGCCCTGGCCTTGAATTCCGATATCATGCTTATGGACGAGGCCTTTTCCGCCTTGGATCCGTTGATCCGCCGGGATATGCAGGATGAATTGCTTGAGCTGCAAAGCCGGATGCAGAAAACCATTGTCTTTATCAGCCACGACCTTGACGAAGCGCTTAAGATCGGGGATCGGATTGTATTGATGAAAGACGGCTACGTGGTCCAGGAAGGCACGGCAGAAGAAATTTTAACCAAACCCGCGGACGACTATGTAGCCAAGTTTGTCGAGGATGTGGATATGTCCAAGGTGCTCACGGCCGCGACGGTTATGAAGCATTCCGAGGCCTTGGCCAATTGGCGCACCGACGGGCCGCGTGCCGCCCTGCGGAAGATGCGCAAGGCCGGTATTTCTTCGATTTTTGTGGTTGAGGACAGCAATCACCTTGTCGGTGTGGTTATGGCTGAAGAGGCCGCCAAGGCTGTAGAAAACGGTGAAAAAACGCTGGAAAGTATCCTTATCCGGGATATTAAAACCGTGAGCCCCGATGTGGCGGCAAATGACCTGTTCGCTGAACTCAGTGAGATCCCCTACCCCTTAGCGGTTGTGGATGAAGAAAAGCGTTTACGCGGGGTCATTGTCCGGGGAACTATTCTGGCGGCCCTTTCAGACCGCGGAGTGGTCGCATAAAGCAGGCCCATATTTCCTCTGACACGAATTTGAAGACGACTACTTAGTGATTTCCCGTTCCGGGAGGTCCAGACGATAAGGGAGTTCTATATATGTGGCAGATACCGATAGGTGAGGCGATAGAAGGCACTATTGATTTTTTGGCTGACAATTTTTCATTCGCGACCAAGGCCTTTACCCGGGTGGTTGAAACCGGATTGGATATTATGGTCGGCGGCATGGAGTTCTTGCCGCCGTGGCTGTTCATTATTGTGGCCGCCCTTTTGACGTGGTGGTTGAGCAAAAGTCGAGGGATCGGACTTTTCACCCTGCTCGGCCTTGGCCTCGTGTGGAATATGGGGCTGTGGGATCCGACGTTGAGCACCATCGCCCTGGTCCTCGTGGCCACGGCCATCGCAGTGATCATCGGTATTCCTCTGGGCATTTTCGCCGCCTTGAATAAGACATTTTTTCGGATCGTTACCCCGATACTCGACTTTATGCAGACCATGCCCGCTTTTGTGTATCTGATCCCGGCGATTCCCTTTTTCGGGTTGGGCAAGGTCGCGGCCATCTTTTCCACGGTCATTTTCGCCATGCCGCCCTCTATTCGTCTCACTTCCCTGGGAATCCGCCAAGTTCCCGGCGAACTCGTCGAAGCGGCAGACGCCTTTGGCTCGACGAAGTCCCAAAAGTTGTTTAAATTACAACTCCCTTTGGCCACCCCGACGATTTTGGCCGGTGTGAACCAGACGATTATGCTCGCGCTGTCCATGGTTGTTATTGCGGCCATGATTGGCGCGAAGGGCTTGGGCGGTGAAGTCTGGAAAGCCATTCAGCGTTTGGAACCCGGCCGCGGCTTTGAGGCTGGTATCGGTATTGTCATCGTGGCCATCATCCTCGACCGCATTATGCAGCAGGTCGGGGGCGGCAATAAAAGAAGGGAATAACCATCGGCGTACACGCCCTATCGGATTATAGGGCGTATTTCTCGCATAACTCACCCCCAAACCTAAGGAGGATTACCGTGAGAAAGCTGACGCTTATCGCTATGGTACTCAGTGCGTTTATTCTGGCTGGAGTAAACACTGCCATGGCAAAGGACACTGTGGAATTGGCCTACGTGGAATGGTCCTCGGAAGTCGCTTCGACCAATGTGGTCAAAGCTGTATTGCAGGAAAAAATGGGCTATGAATGCGAAATCACCCCGGTTGGCGCCGCTGCCATGTGGCAGTCGGTGGCTTCTAGTGACGTGGACGGTTTGGTCGCCGCCTGGCTGCCCACCACCCACGGCCACTACCTGGAGAAAGTCGAGGACGAGGTAGAGAATTTGGGCCCCAACTTGGAAGGAACCCGTATTGGGCTTGTCGTGCCTGAATATGTGGAGATCGACTCCATCGACGAGATCAACGACCATGCTGAGAAGTTCGATGAACAGATCATCGGCATCGACCCCGGTGCAGGCATCATGTCCACTACTGAGGAAGTGCTGGAAGACTACAACATGGACGAAATTGAGCTCATGGAAGGCAGTGGCGCGACCATGACCGCGGTTTTGAAAGATCGCATCGAAGATGAAGAATGGGTTGTGGTCACCGGCTGGACCCCGCATTGGAAGTTCGCCAAGTGGGATCTGAAATACCTTGATGATCCCAAGGGCACCTACGGCGGTGAAGAGAAGATCTCCACCATCGTCCGCCCCGGTTTGAAAGAAGATATGCCCGAGGTCTACGAGTTCTTGGACAACTTCTCCTGGACTCCCGAGGACATGGCTCAGGTCATGGTCTGGAACCAAGACGGCAAGGATCCCTATGAATCCGCGAAAAAGTGGATCGAACAAAATCCGGAAAAAGTCGAAAGTTGGTTGCCCTAGGCTCCCTTTGTAGGTGAAACGAAAGGCCGCTTTCCTGCTCTAGGGAGGCGGCCTTTTTTGTGAGCAAAAACTGGTACCCTGGGAGTCGTGAACCAGATTCCAGAATTTTTCGTCGGCTCTGTAAATGGGGGCAGGATGACGTGTGGTTTTTTTTCTGCAGCGAGTGATGGGGGCCGTTTGTATTTATTGAGGCGTGTATGTTGGATAAAGCAACATTTATAACGGTTTTTGTACAAAAACTTGAAAAATTGCCGGTGGGACATTGTCTGGACGCCAGGACCTATAAACGCAACCGTTCTGTGGTCTTTCGTAAAGAATCCGCTACCCGATATCAGGTGCGGCAGCTCGGATTTTATCAAGACTGCCGTGAACTTGAGCACACAGAGGTACGGAAATTTTTGAAGAAAATTCTCAAGCAGGAATTTCCGCGCAGCACTAAAATCAGGGTTTACGATTTAGGGCCGTGCGATTTGGAAACAGCCCAGTCCATGGGCCGCAAGCAGGTCTAAGGCTCATTCTTTCGTCCCGCGACGTTGGTCCGTGAATTTCTTCTCTGAGGTGTAAAAAAATGCGCAAGGATGCACCCCTGCAAGCAATTGTTGTTTGTCATGTTACCAATTTGAGGATCCAAGGCTGTGGGTCAGCGTCCGGAAGACCGTTTGTTTTTGTTCGACAGCAGTGAGTTTTTCTCCCCGGGTGTCCCGGATATAAAAGGTGTCCGTGGCCCTTTGCCCTGCGGAGTCCACGGCGGCCCAGGCGATTTCCAATTGGAGGTTTTCCAGGGCGTGGAGAATGCGGTACAAAATGCCGAGTTTGTCCGGGGCGTTTACTTCTATGACGGTGAAGAAATCAGAGGCCGTGTTGTCGAGGTGGAGGTGGAATTCGTCCGGGTCGAGAGGGTGGCCAAGGGGCAGTTCTTGCTCGAGTAGGCAGTGTAAGGCGAGTTTGGCGCTATAGACCGCGGCAAGGTCATTTTGCACCCGGTGCCAATAGGTTTCGGGGTAAAGCGGGTCTGGCGGGTCGTTCGTGTGCAAAGTGACCACGGTGGTCCCGTCACTCCAGCGGTGTAAAGCCCCAGAGCGGATGTTGATGCGGTGGCGGGTCAGGACCCCGGCGAGGGCAGAGAACAAGCGCTCCCCACTGCGGGACAGGGCGTGGATGCTCCAGCCCGGGTTCGATTCGCGGGGCCAAAAACGCACTGTCGGGCCGAGAGAGCGCTGTGTTTGGAACTCGCGGAGCATATCCAGATGGTGGAGGATATCGCTTAGCCGGTTTTGTAAGAGATAGCGTGATCCGAGGCGCTGGAGGAGATCCTCTTTGGCTTCGGAGGTTTTGGGCCATGTTGCGTGGGCTCGAAGCTGATCGCGGACGCGGCTCAGTCGTTGGACCTGATGACCGTTGGCCCATTCGCCCCGGGAAAATACGCGCAGGGTTTTGGTGACCAGTTCGTGGATCAGGTTGGCGGTCCAATGGGTCCAGCCCTTGGTGGCACTGGCCTGACTGTCGGCCCAGGCCAGTGCCACCAGGGCGTGTAAACGTTCGCGGTGGCTGACGTGATTGGCCAAGGCCAGGATTGTCTCTTCTTCGGTGAGGTCGCGGCGGGTGGCTATCTGAAAAAGGAGCAGGTGGTTTTGGACCAAAAAGCGCACCATCCGTTTCTCCTGTTTGCTGAGTTCGAAAAGATCCAAAATGGGCCGCAGTACTCGAGCGCCGTGGCGTTCGTGTTCCGGATGGCCTTTCCCCACATCGTGAAACAGGGCGGCAAGGCGCAGCACGGGTGAAGCGGCCCATGTCTTGTACATTGGGTCATCGAAAATGGTGGCCGCACCTTGGGCCAGGGAACTCAGGGCACCGACGGTGTGTAGGCTGTGCCAGGCAGTGGTGTAGCGGTGGCTGCCGTCTAGGGTGTAGGTGTGGGCGCAATCACGCCAGGGCGGCGCGATTGCTTCCAATATTCCGGTCTCATGAAAGAGTGCTAAAAACGGCAAGGGGTCGGCCATTTGAAGGGCCGTGAAGAGAAGAGCGGCGGCGTGGGCCCGCTGGGAGTGGCTTTGCGGCGGGTTTAGGCGCAGGGTGTCGTGTTCGGCCTCATTGGGCAAGCGCTTGTCGTGTACAGCCCGGCTCAGGCTCTCCATTGCTGAGAGCGGTTTTGTGGCGGCTTCCTCGGATTGTCTCGGGCCCAGAGAAAATTCGCAACTCCGTTTGAGCCGGGCGGCGTGGTGCTGCAGAGACGCGTAAAAGCATTCGATTTCGTTCTCGGCTGCTTTGTTTTGGGGACAAAGCGTCTGGGCCACGCTGGGGATGAGATCAAGGGGGATGTGTCCGCAGTGGGCTCCGGCCTCCAAGGCCTGGGCGTTGCGAAGGGCCAGAAGAAAGTCGCGGGCGTGAAAGACTTCTGGGGAAAGGCGCGGTCCAGTGCTGGAATCCAAAAGGGCCGCCCAGTGGCAGATATGGTAATCTCGCAGACCACCGAGGCCATTTTTGCAATCCGGCTCCAATACTTGACTGGCGTCGCCGTATTTCTGGGCGCGGTCGCGGCGTTGGGCGCTTACCCAGTTCAAAAAAACGCGGCGCTGTTGCCGGGCGAGATTGCCAAACGCACGGGAGAAGGTGTGGGCCAGGATTTCCCGCCCGGCGACATAGCGCCAATCAAGGAGGCTGGCGAAGACATGGGGCTCCTCGACGGCCCATGTCAAACACTGCTCAAGGTTACGCACGGCGTGCCCCACCTCCAGCTTGGCATCCCATAAAGGGTGGAAAAGCTGAGCTGCCAATTCTTCTGCCTGGGGCAGATCATCCGGACACAATAACAGGATGTCGATATCCGAGGCCAGGGTAACCTCGCGCCTCCCGTAGCCGCCAACAGCCAACAGCGTTGCGGTGGTGCCGGGCCGCACAGAGGCGATCCGGGCTTCAAAATAGCCGTCCAGCCAGGCTGAGAGTTCCCGGCAAAAGGCCGAGGCCCGGGTGGGATCCGTAGCTCCGGCTTTCCTGGTGCGCACGGCTGTAAATTGCTCCAGGCAGGCCCGGGAGGGGGCGTCGAGGTCGGGCGGGCGCATGGGCTTATATCACAAGGCGTCGAAGCCGCTTTCGCCGGTACGGATACGCACGGCGTTTTCCACTGGGGAGACGAAGATCTTGCCGTCGCCGATTTTGCCGGTACGCGCCCCCTCCTGGATGCTGTCCACGACTTGCTCTACGAGGGCGTCGTCGACCACGATTTCGATTTTGATTTTGGAAACGAAATCGACTTGGTATTCCGCGCCGCGATAAATCTCTTTATGGCCGCGTTGGCGGCCGAACCCTTTGACTTCGGTCACGGTCATGCCTTGGATCCCGAGCTGGGTCAGGCGGTGTTTGACTGTGTCGAGTTTGAAGGGGCGGGTGATGATTTCTATTTTGCGCATATGTCCTCCACAATTTTTGGCTGGCAACGATTGGCCGTTTGCGCCTACCATTGGTAGCCGGTTTCGCTGTGCTGGCTGATGTCCAGGCCCTGTTCTTCTTCATCCCGGCTCACGCGCAACCCGATCAGTCTATCGGTGATGCTCAGGATAATCCAGGTTAAGACAAAGGCGAAGGCGCAAGTAGCGAGTACAGAAAGCAATTGGATCCATAATTGGGCGCCGTTGCCGAAAAATAACCCATTGGCCCCGCCTGGATTGACGCTGAGTCGGGCGAACAACCCGGTGGCCAAGGCCCCCCAGACACCCCCCACCCCGTGGATCCCAACGACATCCAAGGAATCGTCGTAGCCAAAGACGTTTTTGAGCAAGACGGCGCCGTAACAGGCCATGCCGCCAACAAAGCCGATGAGCAAGGCGCTGATGGGGCCGACGAAGCCGGCAGCCGGGGTGATGGCCACGAGGCCAGCCACCGCCCCGGAAACAGCGCCCAAAGTGGTGGGTTTGCCGGCGTGCTTGCTTTCAACCACAAGCCAGCCCAGCACAGCAGCGGCAGTGGCGATATGGGTGGTGACAAAAGCGTGGGCGGCTAGGCCATCGGCAGCTAGGGCACTGCCGGCATTGAAGCCGAACCAGCCAAACCAGAGGAAGGCCGCCCCGGTAATGGTCATGGGCAGGTTATGGGGAATAAACGAGCGGGTCCCGTACCCTTTGCGGGGGCCTAAGAAGAGGCAGGCGGCCAGAGCTGCGCTCCCGGAGCTCATATGGACCACTGCGCCGCCGGCGAAATCCAAGGCGCCGATGGCGTGCATCCAGCCCCCGCCCCACACCCAATGGCACAGCGGGCTGTAGACAAAAGTCGACCAGAGCACGATAAAGAGCAGAAAGCCGGAAAAGCGCATCCGTTCGGCAAAGGCCCCGGTGATCAGGGCGGGAGTGATAACGGCGAACATGCACTGGAAAATCATGAATGCCAGATGGGGCAGATTTCCGGCGATTTCCGGGTTGGGTTCTGGGCCGACGTTGTTTAAGCCGAGAAAATCGAGTCCACCGATGAGCAGGAAGATATCCGGGCCAAAGGCGAGGGAGTAGCCCCATAAAATCCAGACGAGGGTGACCACGGACAGGGCGACAAAGCTTTGCATCAAAGTGCCCAGGACGTTTTTCGAGCGGGTCATCCCGGCGTAAAAGAGGGCCAGCCCCGGGGTCATGAGCATAACCAGGGCCGAGGCAAGTAAAATAAATCCGGTGTCTGCAGCGTTCATACGAGTACCTCCTTCAGGGTGTTCCAAACAAGGAGGCAAAAACGGTGCCAATACGGGAAACGCTTGCGGCGCAAGACAGCGAGGGTGCAGGCAAGAATACGCAGGGCGACAAAGATGACAGGATTGGCAATTACTGCCTGAGTTTTTAAAGCATATTTACATATTTGTAATCAGTAACAAGGGGGGCGAGACGCTATGCGCGGTGAAAAAAGCAGACCCAAAACCGGCCTTTGGCTGGGGGCCCTGCTGCTCTCGGTGCTCTGGGCGCTTCCAGGATTGGCTGGGGCTCAGGCGCTACAGATACAGGCACCTGCGGAGGTGGCCTTGGGCGAGCCGTTTACAGTCCGGCTCGAGGCCGCCCCGGGCGTTAGTCGTGTGGAGCTGCAGTGGCTGGAAAATTCCTTGCGATTTCCCCTGCAGGGCGAGTCCATAGGCCAGGTTTCCAGGCAGTGCGTGCTGGGGTCTGATGTTAAACATGTGCAGCCGGGGCAGTATACCCTGAGAGCCACAGGGAGGCGCGCGGGAAAACAGGTGCAGACCCAGCAGGAAATGACCATTGAACCGAAATCATATCCTTTGCAGGAACTTTCCCTGCCCGAGTCGCAAGTGGATTTGAGTGCGGCCGCTTTAGAGCGTCACAAACGGGAAAAGGCGGCAGTGCAGGCGGTCTTAGAGCAAAGTACTCCGACGCGACATTGGCGGCTACCGCTGTTGCGGCCCGTGTCTCAGGAAGTGGGTTCGGTCTATGGCTTGCGGCGCAAAATTAATGGTCAGCCCCGATCGCCCCACCGGGGAGTGGATTTCCGTGCCCCGGGCGGTACCCCTGTTCGCAGCGTGGCTGCCGGGCGGGTGGTGTTAGTGGGTGAGCATTTTTTTGCCGGCAAGAGCGTCTACGTCGACCACGGTTTGGGGATGGTCAGCATGTATTTCCATTTGCAGGACAGCACGGTCGAAAAGGGCGAGCGCGTTGTGCGCGGGGCCGTGGTGGGCCGATGCGGGAGTACCGGGCGGGTGACCGGGGCCCACCTCCATTTCGGGTTGAGTCTGTTGGGGCAATTAGTGGACCCGTTGCCGCTGTTCGCTGCATCGGCATCATAGCTCCATTTTAATGCCAGGCCGCCCTAAAGGGCGGCCTGGGTGAGATATTGGAGCAGGAAAGCAGGCCTCGTGCCTAGTCGGTAAACAGGTTTTCGTATTGGGCGTACCCGTTTTCCGCGAGTGTGTCGGCGGGAATAAAGCGCAAGGCAGCGGAGTTGATGCAATAGCGCAAGCCTGTGGGCGCCGGGCCATCGGGAAAAACGTGCCCGAGATGGGACTCGCCCCGGCGGGAACGGACCTCGGTGCGGGGCAGGCCCAAGGAGCGATCCTCGCGTTCGACAATATTGTCTGGTTCGAGGGGTTGGGTAAAACTCGGCCAGCCGGTACCGGAATCGAATTTATCCCCGGAGGCAAAAAGCGGTTCTCCGGAAACAATGTCCACATAGATTCCGGGCTGCTTGTGGTCCCAATAGGCGTTGGCAAAGGCCGGCTCGGTGCCGTTTTTTTGGGTCACTTCGTATTCCAGAGGCGTCAGTTTTTCTAGGCGGTTTTCCCGGGAAAAATCCGCCTCCACTGGCCCGCTTTGGTGCTCCGGCTTCGACCGCAGGCGCGTTAAAAATGCCTCACGCCCGGATAATGTGCGGTACGCGGCATATTGTTGTGGATGGCGCTGTGCATAGTTTTGATGCTTTGTTTCCGCTGGATAAAACGCGGTGAATGGCTCAATCGCGGTGACGATCGGGCCTTGGAAGATCCCGGATTTTTCCAGGCGCTTTTGAGTGGCTAGGGCCTGTTCGTATTCTTGGGGGCTTTGATAGTATACTGCGGAGGTGTAGTGGTGCCCCCGATCAGCGAAGGAACCGCCAGCGTCCGTGGGGTCTATACTGCGCCAGAAGTGTTCCACAAGCTGGGCGTAGGACACCTGTCGGGGGTCGTAGACGACTTTAACGCTTTCCCGGTGCCCCGTTTTTCCTGAGACCACCTGTTCATAGCTCGGATTGGGCTCGGTGCCCCCGCTGTACCCGGAAATAACCTCCTGGACACCGGAAATTTTTTCCAGATCGGCTTCGAGGCACCAAAAGCATCCGCCGGCGAAATACGCGGTGGCGGTGGCTTGCGCCGCCTGGCTCTGGCGGGCCCCGAGAAGCAGTACCAGGGTCGCAACAATAAGTATTTTCATATACCGGGTCTCCTGTTGGCTGAAGGTTTCAGGGCGGTACAATTGAAATAAGGCCGTAAAAGGTGCTGACAAGATGTGTGCCGGCTGTTTACAGCCAGAGTCGAGATTGTCGCCCGCCTGGGAGTAACCGGGGGGATAGGGAAGGCGGTTGCAGCCAAACAGGCAAGGAGGATGCTCTATGGGCATACAAGAACGGGGGGCAGTTACGTGGAAAGGCGCCGGGCGTTTTTGCTTTCGTCAAGTACTTATAGCGCTGGGGGCCACGATTGTCGCACTCGGCTTTAGTCTTTTCCAGGTCCCGGTTGATCTCGCCGCCGGGGGTGTGAGCGGCTTGGCCATTGTCCTGAATCGTTTCACAGGTTGGCCCGAGGGCACGCAGATATTGGCTATGAATATTCCCTTGCTCGTATTGGGGTATTTTTATCTGGGAGGGATGCGGTTTTTGCTCTCCACGGTTTTGGCAGTACTGGTCTTTTCCCTGGCCACGAATGTGTTTACTGCCTGGTTGCCCGAGGCCTTAGAGACGTATCCCATCACCGATGATTTGTTACTTAATGCCCTATATGCGGGTATTGTCTTTGGGTTGGGCACGGGGATTATTTTTCGCGCCGGCGGCAGTATTGGAGGCACGAGTATTCCCGGGCGTATTTTGCAGATAAAAACCGGATTTCCCCTTGGCCAGTCCTATCTGTTCACCGACGGGGCGATTATTGTTTTCGCCGGACTGGTGTTTGGGTGGGAGCTTGCCCTCTTGGCGCTTATTACCCTCTTTTTTTCCGGGTTTGCCTCGGATTTCGTTCTTGAGGGCTCCAGCCATGTCCGGACCGCCTTGGTCATTACCGATCAGCCGGGAAAATTGCGCCAAGCCCTTATGGCCGGCCTTGAGCGGGGTGTGACCCAGTGGACGGTGACCGGGGGGTATACCGACGCCGCACACACCATGCTGTATTGTACGGTCAGCCGCGCCCAGGTCCGGGCCCTCAAGGATGTCGTGGCCGAGACCGACCCGGACGCGTTTGTGGTCATTGGGATCGCCCAGCAGGCTTTTGGTTCCGGGTTCCGGATGCTACGCCGGGAGAAGTAGACCTTTCTCAGGCCGAGGTGCTTGACAGGAAAAGGCAAACCTTTTATTTGAACAATTGTTCAAGTATTTGTTTTTTTTGCGGTGTCTCCCGTGTGGGGAGAGGCAACGCTTGCAGGTCTTGGCGAGCTCGTTGCAAAGGGAGTATGGGCCAACAACGCAGAAGGAAAAGAATATGCAAGGACACGACGTACAGGAATGCGAGATATTCCAGCAGGATCCGGAGGCAGTGGGTGCCGTGGTCGCCGGGTTAGCCGAGCCCAGAGAGCTCCAAGATGTCGCGGATTTGTTCAAAGTTTTGGGCGATCCCACCCGAGTGAAAATCCTGCAGGCGCTGTGGCAACAGGAATTGTGCGTCTGCGATTTAAGTGGTGTGTTGGAAATGAGCGTTTCCGCAGTCTCGCACCAATTACGCCTTTTGCGTGCGGCGCGGCTGGTCGCGTTTCGCAAAGCGGGCAAGATGGCTTTTTACCGACTCAATGACCAGCATGTGCGCAGGCTTTTTGAGCAGGCCCTGGAGCATGTCCGTGAATAACAACCAGCACATCTTGCCCAGTTTTTCGTGTCCAAGCGCTAGATCTCTTCGATCCCGATAGCGATCCCGATCCCGATTTCGATTTGGATTGTCCTAACTACGACGGATTGGGATTTTCTTTCTTTGGGATCGAAATCGCTATCGGAATCGGAGTCGACGCTGGAGGCCGTTTGATCCTCTCGTACGTGGGAGCCCGCCGAGGCGACTGAGCATCGCGGCTATCCGGTCGAGTTCATGCTTTCGCTTCCAGTTTTCCTTCTTGTCTAGGGCCTTGCCGACAACCAGCATATCTTGACCCGTTTCTCGTGTCCAAGCGCTAGATCTCTTCGATCCCGATAGCGATCCCGATTTCGATTTGGATTGTCCTAACAATCTGCTGGCCAGTATTGGCGTCACAGATCCAAAAGGAAGACAGCATTATGCATAAGATAGAAGAGGCCTGCCCGGTAGGGGCTTCCTGCGGGGGTTCGCATTGTGGTCCGGGTGTGGAGCAGGAATCAGGATTGCGGGCTGAATTGCGCCGCCTCGCGCCCGGGGCTGTGGTTTATGTGCTCGCCCTTGGCGGACGATTGGGGAATTTGGGTCCGGATTGGATCTGGGTCGTCGCCCTTTTAGGGTGTTATGTCTGGATTGGTCGGGAGATATTGTTGGCCACCTGGCGTAATATCCGCCAAGGGACGATTTTTGACGAACTTTTTTTGATGAGTTTGGCCACCTTAGGGGCAATCAGCATTGGAGCCTACGGCGAAGCTGTCGGGGTGATGCTCTTTTACCGGTTCGGTGAAGCCCTCCAAGATGCTGCCGTGGATTCGTCGCGCCGCTCCATCCAAGGTCTGCTCGCCTTGCGCCCAGATACGGCTGCGGTCTGGCGCAATGGGGCCTTCGTGGCCGTGGATCCGGCAGCAGTGGGTGTGGGGGAAACCATTCGCATCAGGCCAGGGGAACGCATTCCTTTAGATGGGCAGGTGCAAACCGGAACGGCCTCCTTGGATACTGCAGATTTGACCGGGGAGCCGTTGCCCCGGTTTGTCCAGCCGGGAGAAACGGTTTTGGCCGGAATGGTGAACCAATCCGGGGTGCTTACGGTACGCGTGGAACGCGAGGCGTCCCAATCCACGGTGGCCCGGATTTTAGAACTCGTGCAGGGGGCGGGGCAGAAAAAGGCGGAGATAGAACAATTTATTACAGTTTTTGCCCGCTACTATACTCCGGCCGTGGTTTTCGCCGCTCTCGTGGTGGCTTTTGGCCCCCCTTTATTGTCCCGGATACCGCTGTCAGCGGGGTGGTTCGCCGAGCCCCTAGCCGTGAGTGATTGGGTGTACCGAGGGTTGATTTTTTTGGTGGTTTCCTGCCCCTGCGCTTTGGTACTGTCCATTCCCTTAACCTTTTTCGCCGGTATCGGGGCGGCTTCTCGGCGGGGTATACTTATCAAGGGGGCCAATTTCCTGGAAGGGTTGGCCAAAGTCCGTACAGTGCTGTGGGACAAAACAGGTACCTTGACCAGCGGGGAGTTTGCCGTGTCCGAGGTGGCGCCGGTCCCGCCGTGGACGAGGGAGCAGATTTTGTATTACGCGGCAGCCGCAGAGATGCATTCCAGCCATCCAGTGGCGGTGGCCGTGCGTTCGGCATGGCCTGGGGAACTTGAGGAAAACAGTGTGCGCGGCTACCAGGAATGGTCTGGTTTGGGGGTCCAGGCCGAGGTGGAGGATACGGCTGTTCGTATTGGTCGGAGGCAATTGCTGGAGGAAGGGGGTATCCACGTCCCCGAGACGAGTGGCAATGGCGCCGGGACGCGGCTGTATGTGGCTCTGGATGGCGTTTACGCCGGAACTGTGGGGATTTCTGATACCGTACGTCGGGACAGCGTCCAAGCCGTTGCCGATTTGCAGCAGTCCGGGGTGCGCCAACATATGCTCACCGGGGACGCGGAAGCCACCGCCCGGGATGTGGCTGCGGATTTACATCTGGATACGGTTCACGCCCGGCTTTTGCCCCAGGACAAGGTCGCTGTTGTCGAAGAGGTGTTGGCCCGGAGCCGGCCTGGCGAGCGGGTGGTTTTTATAGGCGACGGCTTGAACGACGCCCCGGTTTTGACGCGGGCGGACATCGGAGTGGCCATGGGGGGCACCTCGGGCTTGGACGCCGCGATTGAAGCCGCGGACGTGGTCTTGATGGAGGCAACCCCGAGCAAGTTGGTGGAGGCCATCCGTCTGGCCAAGCGGACCCGGCGAGTGGTTTGGGAGAACATTGGCTTGGCCCTGGGCATCAAAGCGGTTGTTTTGGGCTTGGGGGCTTTGGGGATGGCGAATATGTGGGGCGCGATTTTTGCTGATGTTGGGGCAGCCCTTTTAGCCGTGCTCAATAGCCTCAAAGTCATGCGTTTTCGTGGCTAGAAATGCTCGCCTGGAAACGAGAAACTGGGGTGGTCCATTCCGGTCCCGAAATTGTGTCCCCGGTTTGGAAAAGGTGGCGTTATAGTTGTTAGCTGATACGCAATTGCCCGGCGGCGGGCGAGAGAAGGGCTTTGAAGAGGAACGGGCGCAAGAGTGTTTTGAGCCTGTGTGCAAAACCCCCGGAACCGGGTTGTAATTTTCACGGATACAGGATGTCCGTGATACCGGGTGGACCGGCCTGTTTTGAGGCCACGGTTTCCTCAGCATCCGTCTTGCACTTGTGCTTTGGCTTTGGCATAGTCACGCCCCGTTTGTTTTGTTTGATGACAATTGTATCCGCGGCAGACACGCTGTTTGTGTTGGCTTCGGACCAGGAAAGGTGTTCGGGCATTCTAGCGCCTCTTCGGGTTGCCGGCGCCGGATTGCTGCTTGCGGGTAAATCTTTTGTTTGGCGTGCTCCGATGACGCAGGAGGTGTGTTCATGCAGGCTCCCCGAATAGCTGTTTGGCTCTGCGGTTGTCAGGGCCAGATAAGCGACTCCCTCGATCTTGAGGCCATTGCGGCAGCGGTGCGCCAATGGCCGCATGTGGTGCATGTGGAAATAAGCGCCGGATGTTGCCATCCCGGGGCCACGGAGATGATGCGAAATCGGTTTCAAGAAGTCGGGGCGGAGCGGCTCCTTTTTGCTGGATGTTCGCCGCGCTCGTCCTTGAAATTTCCGGAAGAAGAAATTGCGGCCGCGTTGGCTCCGGTGGTGGATGCGAGTTTATTTGAGGTGGCCAATATTCGGGAACAAGGGGTCTGGCTGCATGAATCCGGTCCTGGATTAGACGCTAGAGTCTTAGACGAACTCAGGTTGGCCCACGCCAGATTGGCCACCGCCACTGCCGCAGGCGCAGCAGTGCCCATTGAAAAGCGGGCCTTGGTTGTCGGCGGCGGGCCAGCGGGTCTGGCTACCGCTAAAGAATTGGCCGGAATGGGGCGGGAAGTGACCGTAGTGGAGCAGTCCCCTGCCGTAGGGGGGCGGATGACCCAAATCCGTTTGTTGTTCCAGAGCGAGCAGTGGGATGGCCGGTGCTTGAGCATGTGTATCGGGCCGGTGCAAGCCATGGGAACCTTGGTGCAGCGGAAGGTGAGCGCTTATACCCAGGCTGAAGTGGTGGGGATTGAAAAGCACGCGGGCAATTTCCGGGCCTCAGTTCGCCTCGCGCCTCAAATGGTGGACCCGGAGGCTTGCGTGGCTTGCGGCAAATGCGCTGCGGTTTGCCCCGAGTTCGGCCACAGTGGATTCAATGAGGGGCTTTTTGCCCGCAAGGCCATTGATAAGGATACGCCTCGGGCAGTGCCAGACACGTACACGATTTTGGAGCAGGCCTGCACGCGTTGCGGGGCCTGCGTTGAGGTTTGTCCGGCCAATGCTATCGACCTCGAGGCCCCGGCTAAAGATTTTATCCAAGAGTACGGCGCTGTCTTTTTGGCCACTGGCTTTGACACCCTGGATTTGAGCCAGGAGCAGGCTTACCATACTGAGGCCCCGAATGTACTCAGCGGGATGCAGTTCGAACGGATGCTGGACCGGGGGATCGTCAACCCCAAAACGGACCAGGCCCCGGAACACATCGTGTTTGTGCTTTGCGCCGGGTCCCGGGCCAGTGCGGAAAAACACACCGGCGGGGTGCCGTATTGTTCCAAAACCTGCTGCGGGGCGACCATGCGCCAGGCGCAACAGGTGGCCCGGCTTTTGCCGGAAACAGCGGTCAGCATTGTGTACTATTACGACGTTCGGACCTATGAACGTTCTTTTGAGGCCATGTACGACATGGTCCAAAAAATAGGGGTGGAATTCGTTCAAGGGGATGTAACGGCGATAACGGACACGGAGGACGCCGGGGTGCGGGTGCACCTCAAGCAAATCAGCGAGCAAACCGCCTCCTCCATGGGGGAATTTGTTTTTGACGACGAGGGGCAATTGGCCTTTGACGCAGATATGGTGGTTCTGGCTTCAGCGCAAACACCGCGGGGCCAGGCCGACCGTTTAGCCGCCCAACTGGGTGTGGCCTTGGACAATATGGGCTTTCCCATTGAAAACCAGCCCCGGATTTTCCGGCCTACGGAATCTTTTGTGGATCGCGTATATTATACCGGCGCTTCCTCCGGGCCCAAGGTGGTCCAGCAGGCGGTAGAACAGGGCAAGGCCGCGGCCATGACCGCTTTGCCCACGCTTTTTTATGGGTATAAACAGCCACCAAAGCATGTCAGCCATCTCCAGCAAGAGACCTGCATCCAATGTCGGATGTGCGAATCAGTGTGCCCCCACGGGGCAATCCGCTTGACCGAAACAGGAATGGTCGCCGATCCTGCCTTCTGCCAGGCATGTGGCCTCTGTGCGGCTGCCTGTCCCACTCACGCCGCGCAATTGGCGAACTTTACCGATCAGCAATTACTGGACCAAGTGGATGTCGCCTTCACCGGGCTGCCGCCAGGAGAACCGCGGATTTTGGCCTTGCTGTGTTATTGGTGTTCTTACGCCGGAGCGGATATGGCCGGGACGGACCGGCTCATGGCCCCGTCCAATGTGCGCAGTATCCGCATCCGTTGCTCCTCCTCGGTGAATACTGGGTTGCTCATGGAAATGTTCCGGCGTGGGGTGGATGGTATATTGGTCGGCGGTTGTCCGACCAAAAGTTGCCACCATTTGCACGGCAATTATCTGGCCGATAAACGCATTGGGCTGGCCGGGCAGCTCTTGGGCCAACTCGGTCTGGACACAGCTCGGTTACGGTTTTCCAATCTCGGGGTTTCCCACGGCAAGGAATTTGTGGAGAGTATTCACGCCATGGACGCCAAGCTCAGGACACTGGGTCCCAACCCTGCGGCCCAGGATCTGCTCAGCGAATCGGTGTAGCCAAAGCCAGTGGAGAAAACGATCATGTCGCAGAAAATATCGATCGCAATGAATTGGGCTGGGGCCTGTGGCGGCTGTGATGTGTCCCTTTTAGACACCCAGGATAAGCTTTTGGAACTCACGGCTGTGGCCGATGTGGTCTATTGGCCGGTGGCCCTGGACTATAAGCGCAGTGATCTGCAGGCGCTGCCGGAAAAAAGTGTAGATATCGGTTTGTTCAACGGGGTCGTGCGCACCAGTGAACAGGCTGAGGATGCCCGGCGATTGCGCGAACGGTGCCGGGTGCTCGTGGCCTATGGATCCTGCGCCTGCCACGGCGGCATTCCGGGGCTGGCCAACCAATCCGACCGTGAAGAGATCTTTCAGGTTGCCTACAACGACACCGTCTCCACCGTGAACCCTGAAAACGTTCGGCCCCAGGAAGTCACTGCGGTGCCGGGTGGGGAGGTCACGCTGCCCGCGTTTTATGATTCTGTGCGGGCTTTACACCAGGTGGTACAGGTGGATGGATATCTGCCAGGGTGTCCGCCGACGCCGGAACGGATCCTGGACTTGGTGCAGGCGGTGCAGGATTACGCCCAAAGCGGGACTTTGCCACCGGCTGGGGCGGTTTTCGCGCCAGAGTCGACATTGTGTCAGGAGTGTCCGCGGGCTGAGACACGCCGCGCTGGGCGCATGCCACGCATCCACCGCCCCCATGAGGTGGTGGCTGACCCCGGCCTCTGTTTTTTGGAGCAGGGGATAGTGTGCATGGGGCCGGTGACACGGGGTGGCTGTGGGTCGGCGTGCATCGGGGTCAATATGCCGTGCCGGGGATGTTTCGGGCCAGCGCCGGGCGTGTATGACCCCGGAGCTGAGGCGTTGTCCATGTTTGGCTCTGTGGCCGGCGAAGGCGGTGAGGACTTTTTGTCCCGAGGGGAGATGAAAAAAGCGGTCAACAGCATCAAGGACCCCTTGGGCTCTATGTACCGCTTTACCTTGCCCTGCGGGATTGTGCCGAGAAAAGTGAAGGACAACGGCGATAAATAGCCGAGTGAGGCGTTATATGGCTCAAAAAATCAGTATAGATCCGCTGACGCGTCTGGAAGGCCACGGCAAGATCGATATCTTTCTCAACGACGATGGGACGGTGCAGGACAGCTATTTCCAGGTCGTTGAGCTCCGCGGCTTTGAACAATTTTGTCAAGGGCGCCCCGTGGAGGAGCTGCCGCGGATCACACCGAAAATTTGCGGGGTCTGTCCCGGGGCCCACCATATGGCCTCTTCCAAGGCCGCGGATGCGGTTTACGGCCTTACCCCGCCCCCGGCGGCACGGAAAATCCGCGAACTTTTTTATAATGCCCATGTCGCCCACAGCCATATTCTGCATTTTTTCGCCCTGGCCGCCCCGGACTTTGTGCCCGGACCATCGGCGGGACCGGAAAAGCGCAATATCCTCGGCCTGGTCGAAGAGTTGGGCAAAGGGGCGGTGCGCCGGGTGCTCCAAAACCGGGGGTATGCCCAGAAAATCCAAGGATTGATTGCCGGACATCCCATACATCCCGTGGCTTCCCTGCCGGGAGGTATGGCCGGCCCGCTGTCAGAGCCCACCCGCCAGGAAATTGCGGGTATGGCCAGGGAACTCAAGGAGTTCGCCCAATTCGCCCTGTGGTTCTTTGAAAATCATATTTTGGCTGAAGAAAAGAACCAGAAACTGTTGACCAGTGAAATGTTCACCCATCGGACCCATTATATGGGTCTTGTGGATGAGCAGGGGCGGGTGAATTTTTACGACGGGCAGTTGCGGGTTGTGGACCCGGAGGGCCATAGGCTGGCGCAATTCGAGGATGCGGCCTACTTGGAGCATATCGCGGAGACGGTCTTGCCGTGGAGCTATATGAAGTTTCCCTACCTGCGGCAAAAGGGCTGGCACGGTCTTGTCGATGGGGCTCAGAGCGGCGTGTATCGGGTCAATTCCCTGGCCCGCCTCAATGTCGCCGACGGCATGGCCACGGCGTTGGCCCAAGAGGCGTACGAACGCATGTACGATTTTTACGGTAGCCCCATGATCCACAATACGTTGGCCTTTCATTGGGCGCGTTTGGTGGAGTTGATGCAAACGGCGGAAGCCCTGGTCGATCTTGCCCAGGATCCGGAGATAACCAGTCCGGATATTCGGGTACTGCCCGAGGCCACGCCCACAGAAGGCGTCGGGGTGGTTGAAGCGCCGCGGGGCTCACTCATCCACCATTACACTACTGACGGCAACGGACTGGTCAAGACAGTCAATCTGATTGTGGCCACGGTGCAAAATAACGCCGGTATGGGCATGTCGGTGAAAAAGGCGGCGCAGAACCTGATCCAAAACGGGGCAGCCGACGAAGCAGTTTTGGATATGATCGAGATGGGCTACCGGGCTTATGACCCCTGTTTGGCCTGCGCCACCCATGCTCTGCCCGGCGAATCCGACCTTGAAGTCCGGTTGTGGCGTGACGAAACGCTGTTGCGGACCTTGTCGCGTTCCTGATGACCGCCGGGACGCAGGAGGCTTGTGTGTGGCCGGTGCAGGTTTTGGGTCTGGGCAATACCCTGCTCGGCGATGATGGGGTGGGGTGGGAGGTGGCCACGCTGCTTGAAAAACAGGTGGATACGCGTCGGGTGTGTATCACCTGGGGGGGGACAGGAGGAGACGCCTTGCTTGACTTGCTCCTGCCCTGCCGGTGTTTAGTCGTGGTCGATGCCCTGAATAGCGGTGCGGCTCCGGGCAGTGTGCACCGGCTTGGCCTAAACGAGGTGCAGCGGATGCCCACCCCGCGGTTGCAGGCCTCCCACGGTCTGGATCTGGGGCTGGTTTTGCAGTTACACACCACGTTGTACGAGGCCGACTGGCCGGAAGCTATCCGTGTGTTTGCCATTGAGGTGCAGGAAATGACCAGGTTTTGCGAGGGTTGTTCTGTAGCGGTGCAAGCGGGCGCGCGGCAAGCCGTGCGAGAGATTCAGGCCTATATCGCGCCCTGGCTGTAGGCCTGGGGTCCCTCGATGTAGTGCAACAAGGCCAGGGCTGGTGAGGCCGCATGAGGGTATGTCAGGGGAGAGGCAGAGCCGGAGGCCAGGAGTTTTTGGGTGTTCTTGAGCTGCCTTTGGGGAAGGGGAGAGCATGATCGCGGTGTTTTTCGTTGTTTTGACCCTGATCTTGGGGGCGGCCGTCGCCTTGGTCTTTGCCTCAGGGCGCTGGCAATCGGCAACGAAGGCGGCCCATATCAGCCTGGAGGCGGCCCGACGGGCGGATCGGCCGCACCGATTCGATGTCCGGGAATTGGCCGGGCTACCCGAGCCCGTAAAACAGTATTTTCAAACTGTGCTTACGGTCGGACAGCCAATTGTCGCGACGGTGCGCCTGGAGCAAACCGGTACAATGAAAGTTCGCCCGGCGCAGGCCCAGGGCTGGCGCCCTTTTACCGCCGTGCAACGGGTGGTGACAAACCGCCCGGGATTTGATTGGGACGCGCGCATTGCTTTGGCGCCCGGAATTCCTATACGGGTTCGGGACGCGTATATAGCCGGCGAGGGGATGCTTAAGGCTTCACTGTTTGGGCTATTGACGGTGGCCCATTTGCAGGACAAACAGGAACTGGCCCGGGATGAGTTGATGCGTTTTGTCGCTGAGGCCCCGTTGTATCCCACTGCGCTTTTGCCGAGTCAGGGCGTGCATTGGGAGGGAGCAGGGCCACGGCAGGCCTGGGCCACTATTTGCGATGGGCCGCATACGGTGGGATTACTCTTTGCGTTTACAGAGCAAGGGGTGGTTGCTTCTGTCCGGGCCCCGGAACGCGGCCGGACAGTTGGGCAAGAACGGGTCCCAACCCCGTGGGTGGGATATTGGCGGGAATATCGCAACCAGGACGGGATGCTCATTCCTGGGGCTGGCGAAGTGGGCTGGCAATTGCAAGAAGGCGAAGCCCTGTATTGGCGGGGTCAGAATAGGGCGGTGCACTATTCTTTTGCCCCGGTGTCCGCTCCGCCTACCTTGTAAGATTCCGGTGGCAAGCCTTTTGTCTGGTATTTTGGGTAATTGTGAGGTTTGTGGCTACAATATCAAATTATCTTGATATCCTTTTTTAAGCGTGGCACACTGCAGGGCAGACCGCGTGGCCGACTGCCCGGCTGTGAGCGCGGGGGGGACAAAGGCGCAAACCGCCTCTAGCCCTTTTTTGCATCCCAGGAGTAAAACCAGGAGAGGATCCCATGCCCAAACGGAATTTAGAACAACGCCTCAACGACGGACCCGTGATTTGCGCCGAAGGCTATTTATTTGAGATGGAGCGGCGCGGCTATCTGCAAGCCGGAACCTTTGTGCCAGAAGTGGCCTTAGAGCACCCGGAAGTATTGCGCCAACTCCACCGCGATTTTTGTTTTTGCGGTTCTGATGTCGCTGTGGCCTTTACCTACAACGGCCACCGGGAAAAGATGCGTTTGGTCGGCAAGGAAGACTTGCTTGAGCCCCTGAATCGTCAAGCCCTGCGCCTGGCCAAAGAGGTCGCCGATGCCCAGCAACCCGAACCCGCCCTAGTCGCCGGAAATATTTCCAATACCAATATCTACGACCCTGAGGATCCCGCTTCACACCGTGAAGTCCGTACCATGTTTACAGAAATGGCAGGTTGGGCTGTGGAAGAAGGGGCTGATTTCATTTTAGCGGAGACAATGTATTACCATGGGGAAGCGGTCCTGGCCCTGGAGGCCGTTCGTGAGGCGGGACTACCGGCTGTCGTCACCTTGGGGGTGATGGGCGAAAATGTTCTGCGCGACGGGTGGAGCGCAGAAGCGTCCTGCAAGGCGCTGGAAGACCAAGGTGCCGCCGTGGTGGGGATGAATTGTTTCCGCGGGCCGGCGACGATGATGCCCTATCTGCAAAGAATTCGCGCCGCGGTCCGCGGACCGGTGGCTGGCCTGCCCGTGCCCTTTCGGACCACTGAATCCCATCCGACATTTTTCAATCTGCCCGATCCCGACAATACCGCACCGCTTCCCCATCCGACGCCGTTTCCAACCGCGCTGGAGCCGTTGTCCTGCAACCGTTATGAACTGGCCCAGTGGGCGGCAGCGGCCTATGCCGAAGGCGTGCACTATTTGGGGCTGTGTTGCGGCGCTACCCCGGCTCAAATCCGGGCCGTGGCGGAAGCTGTGGGCAAGTTGACTCCGGCCAGCCGTTATTCACCGGATATGTCCAAGCATTTTTTGTTTGGCAGCGATGCGCGGTTGCGGCAGCATATGACCAGCTATGCGCATAAGGCGTAGCGCCCTTCGAATGGACAGAGCCCTCCTGAATCAGCTTAACCTGTTGATTCGAGTCAATGCGTACGGTAGGCGTATCAGAGACAAGACCCGGGCGAATCGGTTCCAGATAAGCGTGAACCGACAACACACTGGAAAGATTCGGCCGTGCGGCCCCGACAATCGACACAGGCAGCTTTGGGGTCGGGGTTGTTTGCGCAGTATCCCGGAACGTGTTTTTGTATGCGCCCCCCAGGTACAGCCCCAAGCCCAGCCAACTGTCTCTGAATACAGGTTAAGGGGGTGGGGCAGTATCCGGGCAAAACGTCCATTTAATCGAGGAGTATACGTATATGGCTTCCCAACGAATAGTTGTTGTCGGCGGCTCAGCCGCGGGTCCTAAGGCTGCGGCCCGGGCCAAGCGCATGGATCAAAACGCCCATGTGGTCATGATCCAAAAGGCCCCGGAACTCTCCATGGCTTCCTGCGGCTATCCCTATTATGTTGGCGGTTTTTTCGACCGCCGGGAGGAATTGCTGTGTACCCCCACCGGGGTGGTGCGCGACGAAAATTTCTTTGCCGGCTCCAAGGGAATTGATGCCCGAACCCAAACCGAAGTCGTGGCCATCGACCGCGAGAGCAAAGAGATCACCTGCAAGGATCTGCAAAGCGGTGAAACCTACCCCTTGGGCTACGATACATTAATTCTGGCCACCGGTGCCACTCCCCGGGTGCCGCCGATTCCGGGAACGGATCTGGAGGGCATCACCACCTTGCACGCCATGCGTGACGCGGATTATTTGCGCAAATTACGTGACGAGGGCGGGGTCAAAAAAGCCGTGGTGATTGGCGGCGGTCTTATCGGCATCGAAACCTGCGAGGCGCTGCAACTCGCCGGGATGGAAGTCACGGTGGTGGAATTGCTGCCCCAGATTCTGATGTTTTTGGACTGGGAACTTGCCAAGCTTTTGGAAAATCACGTTAAGGCCAAAGCGGCCAATGTGATCACCGACAACGCTGTAAGTGGGTTTTTGGGCCAGAACGGCAAGCTCTCCGGCATCAAGCTGCAAAGCGGGACGGAGTTGGAATGTGAGTTGGCCGTTGTGGCCATCGGGGTGCAGCCCAATGTCAAACTGGCCCGCGAGGCCGGCCTCGATATCGGGGAAACCGGGGGTATTGCTGTGAGCGAAACCATGCAAACCTCTGATCCGAATATCTTCGCCGCCGGGGACTGCATCGAGATCCCCAATCGGTTGACCGGCCAGAAAACCCTGGCACCGTATGGTGATCTGGCCAATTTGCAGGGGCGGATCGCCGGGGAAAACGCCGTTTTGCAGACCACCGCCTCCTTTCCGGGGACGTTGCACACCGGCATTTGCAAGGTTTTTGATTTTGTTGCCGGCTCCACGGGACTTTCTGAGGAAAAGGCCCGCCAAGCCGGATTCAATGTGATCACCGGCATGAACGCCAGCTTGGACAAACCCGGATTTATGGGCGGCCAGCTCCTAGTCTCGAAGATGGTTGTTGATGCTGACAGCCAGCGTCTTTTGGGCTACCAATGCGTTGGACCCGGTGACGTCAGCCGTCAGATCTCCGAAGCGGCTATGGCCCTTGCCGGCAAACAGACCATCCCGGACTTGGTCAACGCCGATCTTCCATATGCGCCCCCGTTTTCGTTGGCCATTGACCATTTGATTACTGCGGCGCATATCGTGGAAAATAAACTTAAAGGCCGTATGGTGGGCATTGCCAATACGGAAGTCAAAGCCAAGCTTGACGCAGGGGAGAAGCCCTTTTTTCTCGATACCCGGGGGGCAACCGAATACGAGAGTACCCGTCTCGGGTTCGGCGAGACCCTGATCCCGTTGGGGAAACTCCGAGAGCGGCTCAATGAATTGCCTCAGGATAAGCACAAGGAAATCATTTGTTATTGCAAAATTTCCATGCGGGGGTATGAAGCCCAGCGCATCCTGTGGGACAATGGTTGGACGAATGTCAAAGTCATGGAGGGCGGGATTATGGCCTGGCCCTATAGTAAGGAAAAATAACCAGTTTTTGCCCTACCAGGCTGTCCTCGGGCCAGTCCTCAATGGGGTAAGCATAGTGGGGCCGCACCGGAAATCGGATTTCTTGGTGCGGCCTTTTGCGTCAAACACCTCTCCAAAGGGCCGGGCACGGTTTTGAGCAGACGGGGGAGTCGTGCACTGCCAAGGCGGCAAAAAGTAAAGGAGAAAAGCGATGCAAAGCCGAGATGCGGCCCTGTATCAAGACCGATTCGTGGTGCGCATGGCCGAGGCGGATGCCCAACACCGCCTCAGTGTGCCGGCGCTGGCCGCGATTGTGCAAGAGGCGGCCGGGCGGCACGCCAGTGCCCTCCAGCTCGGCGTGGAGGATTTAGGCCGGACCAATCAAGCGTGGTTTTTACTGCGGATGTTTCTTCATCTCGAGCGATTTCCGCGGGTTGGGCAGGAGGTGTGGGTGCAGACATGGCCCTGCGGGCTCAAAGCCGGGGCCACCAAACGGGATTTTTATATCCGTGATGCAGCTGGGGAATTGTACGGATGGGCGAGTTCGTTGTGGGCGGTTGTGGATGTGAATGCGCGTCGCATGGTCCCGGCCGGGCCGGTGTTGGCAACACGCCTGGATTCGTTTCCGGATTCAGCTGTGGCCTTTCCCGGGGGCGGCAAAATCCACTGCCAAGAGAACCCCGGGGACACGTGTTCGCTGCGAGCCCGCCGATCGGAAGTCGATTTTTACGGCCATGTGAACAATACCCGGATTTTGGAGTGGGGATTGGAAGCCATTCCAGCCTCCTTCTGGCAGGCCCATCTGTTGTACGCGGCAGATATACGCTTTGCCCACGAGGCTCGAGCCGGGGAAGATATCCGGATTTGGGCGGGGCAAGCCGGGGCAAAAGTCTGGGAGCATCTGCTGGTTCGAGAAGAAAGCGGACAGCAGGTGGCGCAATTGCGGAGCTGGTGGCGGGCAGAGGGAGACGTTGCATCTTGCGTGTAAGTCTGTAGTCTCTGGCATTGAGCCGAGGCAACGCGCAATAACTCTTTTGCTGTAAAGGACCATATATGCGGACCAACACTATTGCCACTTTGGGACCGGCCTCGCGTGAGCCCGCGGTTTTGCGCCGCCTGGCCGAGCAAGGCGTACGTATTTTCCGGTTGAATTTTTCCCACGGCGAAGCCAAACAGTTTGCGCCCACCGTGGCTGCGATCCGCGCCCTAGAGGCGGATTGGGGTCAACCGCTGACCATCATGGCCGATTTGTGCGGGCCAAAAATCCGTATCGGGGAATTGCCCGGCTCCCCGGTGCATATAGGGCAGGGTACTCGGGCCATGCTCGGCCCTTCTGAATTCGAGAGCCAATTTTCTCAGGAAACCGTTTTTTTCCGTCTCGATATGCCCGAAGTCTTGGTCGGCTTGGACGTGGGGATGCCCGTGTACCTCAGTGACGGAATGCTCCGTTTCGAGGTGGTGGAGGTGCACAAGCGCGATCAGCTTTTTGAATTGGAGGCCAAAAATCGAGGCATTGTGACCTCGCACAAAGGGATCGCCTTTCCAGGTAAGGAGCATAAGCTCTCAGCACTGACCGAAAAGGACCGGCATGACCTTGATGAAGGGCTTGAACTCGGTATCGACGCGGTGGCCTTATCCTTTGTCCAGGATCGCCACGATATTTTGGAGGCCAGGGAGGCTATTGCTCGGCATGGGACCTGGATTCCCATTGTGGCCAAGCTGGAGCGCAAAAGCGCTGTGGATAACTTGGAGTCTATTCTGGCTGTGTCTGATGCGGTTATGGTCGCCCGCGGGGATCTGGGCCTGGAATGCCCCTTGGCTACTTTGCCGGTGGTACAAAAGCGGATTATTCGTGCCTGCCGACATGCCCAAAAAGCGGTGATCGTGGCCACACAAATGCTTTTGTCTATGGTTACCAATCCGGTGCCCACCCGAGCGGAAACCACGGATGTAGCCAATGCGGTTTTAGATGGTGCGGACTGTGTCATGCTTTCTGAAGAAACGGCGGTGGGGGAATACCCCGTGGAAGCCGTGGGGTTTATCCAGGAGATCACTGCGTCGGCGGAAAGTTATTTTTTGGAACGGGTCCAAGGGCCGTACGCGCCGAAAAAGGAACACAACCCCGCCAAGTATCTGGCGTACGCAGCCACCCTGATCGCCGACAATATGCAAGCCAAAGCCCTGGTTAGTCACTCCACTTCGGGCATGACCGCACGTCTTTTATCCAGCCGGCGTCCCGCCCTTCCCGTGTACGCCCTGACTCCTGACGAACGGGTGGTACGCGCGTTGAATTTTTTTTGGGGCGTCCGGCCCCGGCTCGCCAATAAAGAGATTGCCAACCACTTGGAACGGGTGCAGGAATTCGTCCAGCACAGCGATGATTTCGCCCCCGGGGAGCCACTGATTTTGACTTCGGGACAACCAACGCCGGGGCAAACCAAAATCCATACCAATGAGATTAAGATTTACTACAAGTAGCCACCTTGTAGCGGCAAAAGGTCTCAACAAATGGGAACCGGCTCGCGTGCCCTTGTAGAGACGGAAAGCGCGAGCGCCACAGGGCGTTGACTAGGAAAAGGGGCTGTGATTATTGCAAAAATCACAGCCCCTTTTTTGTTCGTGAGTCCAGGAGGACGTTTTTACGGGCTCCAGCGGTATCTTGGAAGGGAGGCGGTCAGCATTGGCCCAGGCAAAGGGCAAGCCCTCCGGCGGCGGTTTCGCGGTATTTGGGCAACAAATCGCGCCCGGTGGCGGCCATGGCTTGGATGACCTTGTCCAAATCAACTTTATAGAGGGTGGGGGCTACGGCAGTGGCGATCAAAAAGGCGTTGTAGGCCTTAATAGCCCCCATGGCGTTGCGTTCAATGCACGGGATTTGGACATACCCGCCTACCGGGTCGCAGGTGAGTCCGAGGTGGTGTTCCAGTGCGGTTTCGGCCGCGTTTTCCGTGACCCGGAAGCGATGCCCCTTGGCGTAGGAAATAAGTGCTGCGGCCATGGCTGAAGCCACGCCAACCTCGCCTTGGCAGCCGACTTCAGCGCCAGCGATAGAGGCGTTGTGCTTCGCCAAAAAGCCCACCGTGGCAGCGGCCAAAAGACCCTGGCAAAGTTGCCGGCGGCCCAGGCCGAGAGTGTGGGCGAGTAAAACGACAACGGCCGGGAGAATGCCGGAGGCCCCGGCGGTGGGGGCGGTAACGATGCTGTGTCCGGCGGCGTTTTCTTCAGCTGCGGCAAAGGCGTAGGCGTTGAGGGCCAGAAATATTTTTTCCTGCTCGTAGTCCACTGTTTGCAGGCGGTAATACAGGGCGGGAGCTTTTCGCTGCAACTCAAGGGAGCCGGGGAGCAAGCCGGTTGTCTGCAGGCCGCGCTGGACGCTTTGCTCCATACTGTCCAAAATCTGCTCTAGTCCGGCGTAAATCTGCTCTTCCGAAGCCCCGGTCAGGGCTTTTTCGTTTTCCAGCATTAAGTGGTGCAGACGGAGTTCATGGGTGGTTAATTGGGCCTTACATTCGGCCATGTTCTGGTAGGGGTAGGGCGGTTGCGGGCGGTTGAGCTCAGCTGTTTCCCCTTTTTCCAGCACAAAGCCTCCGCCTATGGAATAATATTCCCGGGTCAAAAGCACCCCCCCTGGGCCGCTCAGGACACAGCGCAAGGTGTTGGGCCACGGCAGGGGCTGGTCGCTTTGTTCGAAGATGATGTCCTTAGGGGAAAATTCGAGCTCTCTTTTGCCGAGGCGAATGCGGTGTGTGGACTGGGAAAAACGGAGTTGGTCAAGGATATCCGCCGGGGCGTTTTCCGGAAGATACCCCAAAAGGCCGGCTGTAACGGCTTCGGCTGTGCCGTGGCCGCGTCCTGTAGCGCTGAGGGAGCCAAATAACTGTACACTTAGGCCGGTGGCTTCGGCGAGTTGGCCCGAGTCAAGACGGTTTGCGTGATCGAGGAAACGAGCGGCGGCGCGCATGGGGCCGATGGTATGGGAGCTTGAGGGGCCGGGGCCAATACGGAAGAGTTCAAAAATCGAGGTCTGAATCGGGGGCATGACAAACTCCTGCGACGCGCGGGGGAAGTTACCGCGCCCTGGTCATCGGATTTCGAGGGCGCGAAAAAAACGCTACCAGTGGTCCTCGCGGTCCAAAACGCGGAAATTGATGGCCTCGGCCAGATGGGGCACCTGGATAGCCTCTGCGCCTTCTAAATCAGCAATGGTGCGCGCGATGCGCAGGATACGCGTGTGCGCCCGGGCTGAG
This sequence comes from Thermodesulfobacteriota bacterium, assembly GCA_051747685.1. Taxonomy (GTDB): domain Bacteria; phylum Desulfobacterota; class Desulfovibrionia; order Desulfovibrionales; family Desulfohalobiaceae; genus Desulfohalobium. The sequence continues at coordinate 55,702 of JBNJGM010000007.1, forward strand.
AGGCCGAGTTTGCGTACTGCCTGTTCCAAGAATTCGTGCTCGGTTTCGGTCAGGGCGCAATGTTCTTGGAGCCAGATGCCTTGTAATTGGCTGTTGGAAGTAAGCGGGCTGTTTTGCAAGCGTTGGGCCTGGACCTGCCGGGCGCCAATGATATTGGCCCGCATGGAGGCCGAATCCTTGCTGCTTTGGGGCGCTTTGAGGTCGCTGTAGGGAACGGCTGGCACTTCCACCTGGAGATCAATACGGTCTAAAAGGGGGCCGGAGAGCCGACTTTTGTAGCGCTGAATCTGCTGCGCTGTACAGGTGCAGGGATGCTGTTCGTCGGTCAGGTAGCCACATGGGCAGGGATTCATGGCCGCTACAAGCATGAATTGGGCCGGATAGCTCAGGGAGATGGCGGCCCTGGAGATGGTTACCCGTCCGTCCTCCAGGGGTTGGCGCAAGACTTCAAGGACGTGTTTTTTGAATTCCGGTAATTCATCCAGAAAGAGGACACCGTGGTGGGACAGGGAGACTTCCCCAGGACGCGGATAATGTCCGCCCCCGATGAGGCCAGCGTCGGAAATGGTGTGGTGGGGGGAGCGAAAGGGGCGGGTAACAATTAAGGCTTGCCCTGGAGCGAGCTGTCCGGCCACGGAATAGATTTTGGTTACCTCTAGGGCCTCATTGAATTCGAGCGGAGGCAAGACCGTGGGCAAGCGCTGGGCGAGCATGGTTTTGCCGCTGCCGGGTGGCCCCAGAAAAAGGAGATTGTGGTTGCCGGCGGCGGCGATTTCAATGGCCCGCTTGGCGTGTTCCTGGCCTTTGACTTCGCTGAAGTCGACTATGAATTCCTCGCGTTGGGCCCAGAGCCCCTCGAGGTCGTTGCCTTGGGCGGGGATGGTTTCCTCGCCGAGAATAAAGCGGATAGCTTGGCCAAGACTTTGCACCGGGTATACGGGGATATCGTCAACCACCGCTGCTTCCGGGGCGTTCTCCGCCGGGACTAAAAGGCCCTTTGCCTGTCGGTCCCGGGCTTTGAGTCCCATGGGCAGCGCCCCGTTTATGGGCTTGAGACGGCCGTTGAGGGAGAGTTCCCCGGCCAGTAAATAGCCTTTGAGGGCGTCTTCCGGAAGTTCGCCGCTGGCGCTGAGCAGGCCGAGGGCTAAGGCCAGATCGTAGGCGCTGCCCTCTTTGCGCATGTCAGCAGGGGCCAGGTTGATGGTAATCCGCGCCGGAGGCAGCCGGAAGCCTGTATTTTTCAGGGCGGTGAGCACCCGTTCCTTGCTTTCGCGAACAGCGCCCTCAGCCAGGCCGACCATGGTGAAGGCAGGAATGCCGGACCGGGTGAGGTCGGCTTCCAAATCCACGGGAAAGGCGTCAATACCGAGCAAGGCGGCTGTGGTCACCTT
>JBNJGM010000008.1:0-8490 GCA_051747685.1 Thermodesulfobacteriota bacterium
GTCGTAGACGTAGCCCGCGCGCAGATCGCACCACTCGGTGAGGCTGTACTCGGCGCCGACATTGAAGCGCCAGACGTCCTCCCAGCTTTTTGGGGTGGTGGAATATTTGCTTGAAGCTTCGCCCGGGATCAACTCATCATCATAGTTAAAGGTCAATTCGTCGTATTTGCTCCAAAAGGTGTAGGTGGCCCCTACCTCCACGGTCAAGCGCTTGCTGATGTCGTAGGCTAAGCCAGCCTGGAAGCTGTCCGGCAGGGTGATTTTTCCCCAGGCGTCGGTGTCTGGAAAATATCCGGCTGGAGCATTTGTGCGATCAAATTCGGCCTCGCCTTCGATTTTTTGCTGCACCGGGCTGCGGTAGACGAGCCCGGCCCGGAGGCGGTCCGTGGGCTGGTAGTGCAAAGCGAGGTTGAAACCCACGCCCTGGCTGTCGCCGTGCAGATCAACGCTGACGTCTTGATCCGAGGTGCTGGGCGTATTTGTGCCGTTGAGGTCTTTTACCTTCCGTTGCTGGAAATCCATGTGCATGATTTCCACACCCACGGCCATGGACAGGGAGTCGGTGAGTTTCATGGCCAGGTTGGGATTGAGGGACACGGTTTTGATCCCGGTGTAGCGGGTGTTGTAGCGCCCGGGCCAGTCATCGGGGTATTCGGTGCCCAGGGCGAAGCGGGTGAACACGCCCAACCCGAGCCAGTAGTTGTCCGAGAGCTGGCGGGTGTAATAGGCGTGGGGCAGGGTCCAGATATTGTCCTCCCCGCTGGTGGTTTTCTCTTCGCCCCCTTCGGGCTTGGTGGTCACGTCGGCCTGGGGGTGGATGGCGGTCAGCCCCAGCATACCGTGGCCGCCCTCGAGCTGGGTGATTCCGGCCGGGTTTGCCCCTACTGCCGCCGGATCGTCGGCCATGCCGACCACGGAGCCGCCGAGGGCGTTGCCGCGCGCGCTCCATTCATAGGTGGCGAAACCGGCCCCGTAGGCTGTGGAAAAACTGCAGGTTAAAAAAACAAACGTTAGTAGCAATACTTTGCGCATGGTCTCCCCCCTCCCCGATGCAGTGATGCTGTTGTGTTGATCCGTTCCGGGCCTGCTTGGCCCGGGCCATGGCCGGTGTGCAGTGGCAAAGGCGCAGAACATTGACGCAGAGCGCCAAAACCTGGCACTGCTTGATCGATTGGAGCAAAAATGTCAATAAATCCTTGCAAGCGAGATAATTGGACCTGCAAGTATTGGGGCGGGGATGTACCAAACGAAAGAATTTTTCTTAGAGCATTCGCCGGGGTTTTTACTCAACCGTACGGCGCTTCGGGTCAAAAAGGATTTTCAGCGCCGCATTGCCGCGGCTGGGCTGGATGTGACCGCCGAGCAGTGCGCCGTGCTGTGGAGTTTGTGGCGCCGGGAAGGGTGTTTCCAACGGGAGTTGGCGGAACAGACGTTCAAGGATATTACCAATATCACGCGGATATTGGATGGCCTCGAGCGGCGGGGCATGGTCACGCGGGTGCGCGACGAGCACGACCGGCGCATGAGCCGGGTGTATCTGACCGAGGCTGGTCAAAGCCTGCAGGAGAAAATTACCGCCATTGCCAGCGAACTCGGCCGGGAGGCGTATGACGGGCTTTCTGAGGACGATTTGCAAGAATTGCGGCGGATTTTAAATCGGATTTACGATAATTTGTCCGAATAACTGTGGGGCTCCCTTGCGTTGCGGCGTGTTTTCCTGCCGCGAGCCGGGCGTCGGCAGTAACGGCTCATATTGACCCCGTCCGGTGTCCCTATTTGCGCGTCTTTTCGAGGGCGTCGGGGTCAAGGTGCTCCACCAGTTTTCGCAGCCAGTAACGGTATTCGCGGACTTCGCGGTGCAAATCGGCCACTGCGCTGGCCTGTTCTTGGGCCTGTTGCGCCACGGCCTGTTCTAGGTTGTGCAGGCGCTGCTCCAGTTTGGCTTGCTCGGCCCGGGTCTTGGCGTTGGTGGTTCGCGCTTCCTGCACCTGCCGGCGGTGGGTTTTGTGGTGTTTCCATATCGAGGCCACGGCCTTATGCAGCATGTCCTGGCGGCGTTGCAGGTCATTGACGCGGGAGTCGCTCTGCGTGGTGCCGTTTAAGGAGCGGGCGAGGTGTTCCAATGTTTTGGCCTGGCTTTGCACCAAGGCGTTATAGGAGTTGAAGTGGTTCTCGCTCCCCTCCGGCTCCGGTAACGCCTCGCGTTCGGTGGGGCTGGCGGCGACCTGCATGGTACGGGGGTAGTGCCGGGCCAACTCCTGGGCGATATCTTCAGTGGAGTGGTTTTCCTGGAATCCGTCGCGGATGAGTTGGAAGATCTCTAAGGCTTTTGCGGAATAGCGGCGTTTGCGTCCCTGCCCTTGGACCGGCAGATACTCTTCAAAACGATCCCGCCAATAGCGCACATTGCTTTCCGGTACCTCCAAGCGCCGCGCGATTTCTTTAATACTGAGCAATTCTTCTCCCATATCCACTCCCTTGGCGGCCTGTGTTCCTCTGAGCGATTGTTCGGGCCCGGCAATTGGGGCGGCTAGTAACGTTATCCCGCAGATCGTGGCGTTTTGCCTGGAAACGAGAGCCGGGATGCGTTAATTGTGTCTACACGCTGCTGTTCGATCGTATTCCCCTCCAAACCTTTGCGACCGGAAAGGTGGACCGAAGCCGCGCCACAAGCCATACAACCCCATCTTTTCCAGCGCAAGTTGTTCCCGGCTTTGTTGGTGAGGAGAATTGGCCATTGTGCCCTTTATCAAACCGGTGGTATAGGGATAGTGATTTCAATTTGCGCTTAAGGAAAATCGCATAGCAGTCTTGGGTACCAGTTCTCGAGGCGTTGACCTCCGTCCTGGAAGGGAAGCGGGATGCAGCAAGCGGGGTGATGTTTGGTCATTGGGTGTTGCGGGGGGAGATGTTGGGGGGGGTACGCTGATGGCAACCCGGAATGCATACGGGGCGGATGTGCGAGAGATGTTTGGCGCTTTGCAAGGCGAAACCGGAGGAGCTATGGCAATATTGCGCTGTGATATGTGCGGGGCCAGGGCTGAGGTGCACGGGCGCTGAGCTACGGCCCGGGTGCGCTGCACGGGGTGCGGTCTGGAACGGTCCTTGGCTGCGTGCCGGGAGATGATGCAGGAGTACAAGGAAGCGTTATGCGCCGAGTGGGAGCAGCAGGAAATGGATGTGGGTAATCGGTGTGGGCCGGAACAAAAGGAGGAGAGCGATGCAGGTGGTGGCGATTAACGGGAGTCCGCGGAAAAACGGCAATACATCGCAATTATTGCAGACGGTGTGCAATACACTTGAACACGAGGGTATCGGCACAGCGATGATTCAGCTGGGTACGGAGCCGTTGCGTGGGTGTGTGGATTGTGGGGTCTGCAAAAAGGAAAAAAATAGGCGTTGTGTCTATGACGACGACCCCCTCAACGGTATATTGGCCCAAATGCATGATGCTGACGGCATTGTGCTCGGCTCGCCCACCTATTTTGCCAACGTCAGTTCGAATATGAAGGCCCTTATGGATCGTGCTGGGCGGGTTTCCCGGGTGAGCGGTTTTACCCTGCGCCGCAAAGTCGGGGCGCCGGTGGTGGCCATGCGCCGGGCCGGGGGGACCCATGTGTTTAGTTCCTTAAATTACTTTTTCCTCATTTCGCAGATGATTGTGCCGGGCTCCAATTATTGGAATCTGGCCTGCGGGCTGCACGAGGGCGATGCGCTCCAGGACGCCGAGGGGGTTGCCACGATGGAAACCCTTGGAACCAATATGGCCTGGTTGCTGCAAAAGATCCATGGATAATCCCAACAGCAAGATCCCCATCCACAGGAGAAAGATATGAACTGGAAAAAACTCATTGCCATATTTCTCGGGGGGGTGCTCCTCGTGGTCGGCGGAGCCGTCATCTTTTTGATGACCTATGATTACAATGGACTCAAGCCACAGATAGAGGCCGCAGTAAAGAAACAGACCGGGCGGGAACTGACCCTGGACGGGGATATTTCCCTCGATCTGGGGTTGAATCCGGCATTGGTGGTCCAAGATGCCTCGCTGGCCAACGCCGAGTGGGGATCCAAGCCCCAAATGGCAAAAGTGGGGCGTTTTGAGCTCCAACTTGCCTTGTTGCCGCTTTTCCAGCGGGACATACAGGTCCAGCGCATTGTGCTCCGGGACACAGCGATTTTGGTGGAAAACAATACCGAGGGGGTTTCAAATCTGGCGCTCCAAGCCCCCAACGCGACGCAAGGAGGGGATGAGGCCCAATCCGCCAAAGACTCTCAGCAAGACAGCCAGAGTCAAAAGGGCCAACTCCCGGGCCTGCGCCTGGACAACGTCCTTGTGGAAACGGCTGCAGTGGAAATGCGGGACGCCCAGGGGGAAACGGTGGCCTCGTTCACGGTGGACCGGTTGCGTTTACAGGCCCAAGCGGATCAAAGTATCCAGTTTGATCTTGAGGGGCAATTCAATGCCCAAGCCTTTTCAGTATCCGGCACGGCCGGGGCCTTGAACCAGGCGCTGGACGCGCAAGCCAATTGGCCTCTGGATGTTGATATGCAAGCCGGGGAGGCTTCAGTTCAGCTGAAGGGGCAGATTCGGGATCTTTTTGCTCAGCGCGGCGTAACGTTGGATCTTGAGGCGGATCTGCCGGATACAAAAGCCCTGCAGCGGCTTTTGGGGCAGGAGGTTCCAGTGGCCGGGCCCATAGCCTGTTCGGCAACGCTTACCGACACCGCGGCCAAACAGTTCCACGTGGCCGATCTTGCATTGCGGCAAGGGGAGAATGAAATAACCGGCTCAGCAGACCTGGCGTTGGACTCCCCGCTGTCTGTGCAAGCCGAGTTGGCCAGTCCGCGGCTGGATGTGAGCACAATCTTCAAAAAAGCGTCCTCCTCCGGGTCTGAGGGGTCTGCTACAACGCAGGAAAAGGGCGGGGAGGACTCGAGAGATGCGAAGCGTATCTTTTCGGATACACCGCTGCCGTGGGAGGCGTTGGAAAAAATCGATGCCCAACTGCACTTTCAAGCGGATGCATTGGTTGTTCCCCGGCTTATGTTCAGTGATGTTGTGCTCGAGGCCAGTGTAAAAAACGGCTTGTTGGAGATTTCGCAACTCACGGCGGGTTCCGGGGATGAAGGGTCACTTACGGCTACTGTGGTGGCCAATACCCGAAAAACTCCGCCTCGGGTTGAATGTGCGGCCACGGTGGATTCCTTTGCCATAGAGCAAGTCTTGCGGGAAAAGAAAACAGAGAGTGTGCTCCAGGGCCTTGTCAGCAGTGACCTCGCGTTGAACGGGCAAGGGCGTTCCATTGCCGAACTGATGGCCGGGTTGAACGGGCAGTTTCAGCTGACAATGGGCAAGGGACGCTTGGCCAATGCCAAACTTGAAAAATGGGGAGCCGATCTGGGCGCGAATCTCTTTCGGTTACTCAATCCCGCAGAGGACAAGGGGAAATTTACCCCCATCAATTGTGCTGTGCTGGTTGTGCCCATTGATTCCGGCATGGCTCGAATTCAGGCTCTGGTGGTGGATACGCCCCGGATGCAGCTTCGGGGGCAGGGAGAGGTCAATCTGCACAATGAAACCTTGGACATTGGTTTGGATCCGCAGCCGAAAGAGGGGGTGCAAACCGGCGTGTTGGGAAAATTGAGTCTCAGCCTGAGTGAATTGGCTCAGGCCGTGCGCTTGGGCGGGACTTTGGCCCAGCCATCGCTGACCCTGGACAAAGGCAGGGCCGTGGAAACCCTAGGAAAAGGCATCGGCGGCACCTTGCTCTTTGGTCCGGCAGGTGCGGCGGCGGGTCTGTTGGGTTCGAGTGATATTGCCGCGGATCCGTGCTTGGAGGCCTTAGAAGGGCAAGAGGCGAGCGAGTCGCAGCCGTCGGAAGACCCCGACTCCTCGCAGGAAAAGCTGCAAAAAGGGATGGAAGAATTGGGCGGAAAACTGCAAAAGCTTTTTGAGTAACCCCTTTGGGACCAGGTGATCTCCTGGAGTCGTGAACCCTATTCCAGAATGTTTTCCACGGGCTGTAGAGCGAATATGGGGGCCGTCCTGTGTTCAGCAACCTGCAGCCGTCGGTGGGCGGAGAGGGACCATTGTTTCCCCCTCCCTTTATATTTGCTCAGTACATACGAAAGGAGTTTGGGCGTATGCAGATACACACAGATACTATCCGTACCGCCTACAGCGTTGAGGGACCCAAAACGGCCCCGGTGGTGCTTTTGAGTCATTGTTTGGCCGGCAATCGGGATCTCTGGCGCCCTCAGGTCGAGGCGTTGCGTAAGGATTATCAGGTGGTGTGTTACGATATTCGCGGACATGGCGAATCAGAGGTTGTGCCGGCGCCATATGCGATGTCCGATTTGGCGCAGGACGTTATCGGACTCTTGGACGCCCTCGGACTGGAACGGGTCCATTTTGTGGGCTTGTCCTTAGGCGGTATGATCGGACAGGTGCTGGGGGCGTCGTTTCCAGAGCGTTTCCGTACCATGGCCCTGTGCGATACCACAGATGCCATACCCGCGGCTGGGGCCCTGGAATGGGACAAACGGGCGGAAACCGCCCGGATTAACGGCATGGCTCCGTTAGCAGAGGCCAATCTTGAACGCTGGCTTTCAGGGACCTTTCGATCGCAATACCCTGAAGAAACCCAACGGATTCGAGATATGGTGGAGTCCACACCAGTTGAAGGCTTTGCTGGGTGCTGTATGGCGATACGGCACTTCGCCATGACCGAGGCCCTCCCGGATATAGCGGTACCCACCTTGTTGTTGCACGGGGAGCAGGATGCGCTGATGCCTCGAGAGAAGGCTGAAGCCATGCAGCGCCGACTGCCGCGGGCCAAGGTGGCCACCATCCGCGACGCTTTACATTTGTCAAATACGGAGCAGCCCGAGGCCTTTAATCGGGAATTGCTCACGTTTTGGGACGGATGCGATTAGGCAGCACAAAAACACCCCTGCGGCGGTAACCGCCGCAGGGGTGTTTGGCAAATAGGAAGCGTGGCTCCGGGTTAGCCGATGGCATCCGGGCCGGTTTCTTCGGTCCGGATGCGCATGGACTGGGCAACCTCCAGGACAAAGACGACTCCATCCCCTTCTTTACCTGTTTGCGCTCCTTCGCGGATCGCTTCAAGGGCGGCGTCCACGAATTCTTCGTTGACGCCAATTTCCAAACGGATTTTCTTGAGCAGATTTACTTCCATGACCACGCCGCGGTAGGTTTCGGTGAATCCTTTTTGGCGTCCACTGCCGAGGATATTGGTTACGGACATATTGTAAATACGTTTGGCGTACAGGGCCTGTTTGACCGGATTGAGGCGCTCGGGCCGAATGTAGGCGATAATGAGTTTCATGAGATCGTCTCCTTACTCGGTGCTGAAGATCTGGAACCCGTTGTAAGACTCCATTCCATGTTCCGTGATGTCCAAGCCTTTGCGTTCCTCGTCTTCATCGACCCGCAGTCCAACAATGGCGTCGACGATTTTAAAGGCCACAAAACCGATGCCGAAGGCCCAGACAAAGACCGCGGCCACGCCGAGGGCCTGGATGCCGAGCTGGTCCACGCCGCCGCCGTAGAAAAGGCCGGTGAGGCCGCCGTAACCGGGCGCGGCCAACAGGCCCACGCACAAGGTTCCGAAAGCGCCGCAGGTGCCGTGGACCGAGACGCAGCCCACCGGGTCATCGACTTTCAACACTTTGTCGATGAATTCTACGGACAGGATACACAGGATCCCGGATCCCAAGCCGACGAGCATGGCTCCGAGCGGGGCAAGTTCGTAGCAGCCGGCAGTGATGCCCACGAGACCGGCCAGGATACCGTTTAAGCTCATGGTCGCGTCAGGCTTGCCGAAGCGCAGCCAGGCCATAATCATGGCCCCTAAGGCACCGGTGCCGGCAGCGAGGCTGGTGTTGGCGGCAATATAGCCGATAGTGCCGTCCGCGGTCGTCGTAGATCCGGCATTGAACCCGAACCAGGCGAACCAGAGGATAAAAACGCCCAACCCGGCCAAGGGTATGTTGTGGCCAGGGATGGCGCGAACCGCGCCGTCTTTGGTGTATTTGCCCAGGCGTGGCCCGACGACAATGGCGCCAGCCAAGGCGATCCAGCCGCCCACGGAATGGACAACGGTTGACCCGGCGAAATCCGCGAAACCGAGGCCTTCCAGCCATCCTGCGCCGGCTTCACCGAGCCACAGACTGCCCCAGGCCCAATGCCCGGAAACAGGGTAGATAAGCCCGGTGACGAGGATGCTTATAAGAATGTAGGCTGGAAATTTCGTGCGTTCAGCCACGCCCCCGGAGACAATGGTCGCGGCTGTGGCGGCAAAAACGGACTGGAAAAACCAGAATGTCAATGTCCACTGTCCGTCCGGTGTGGTCGCGTCTATGCCGCTCAGGGCGAAGCCACTACCGCCGAGAAGGCCGCTCATGTCCGTGCCAAACATAAAAGCAAAGCCGAAAAGAAAGAAGATAACCGAGCCGGCGGAAAAATCG
>JBNJGM010000008.1:8590-27848 GCA_051747685.1 Thermodesulfobacteriota bacterium
AGGGCGAAGCCACTACCGCCGAGAAGGCCGCTCATGTCCGTGCCAAACATAAAAGCAAAGCCGAAAAGAAAGAAGATAACCGAGCCGGCGGAAAAATCGAGGACATTTTTCATGAAAATGTTGCCCGCGTTTTTGGCCTGGGTGAACCCGGCCTCCACCGCGGCAAAGCCGGCCTGCATGAACATGACCAGAATAGCCGCGATAAGGGTCCAGAGGATGTTGCCGTGGATTTGGCTCATGGGCTCCTCGGCGGCGAAAGCGGCTGAGGGCGCGAGTCCCAGAACAGCGATGAGCGCCAGGGGTGGCAGCAGGTTACGTTTCCAGAGTGTTGTGTTGCGAGACCGCATTGTCGTACCTCCCTAAAAGATGTTGTGCGGTGGGTGTTGCGTTTTTATAAGCAATATTGGGGCCAGCTTTCGTAATGCCCTAGAATGCCTCTTTTTTCTTTCTTTAGGGACGCGACAGCCAAAAAGTAAATGACAAAAATGGCAATGCAGGGTGGGCGTATCCGGATACGGCGAAAGCAAGGGTGGTTTTTTTGCGAATACAGAGTGGCAGTGCTGCAGTATGTAACTGAAAAAAGGCGAGATATTGATTTAACAAAAATGAAAGACTGTTTTTTTAGGTCATGTCTTGGATTTTCCCTTGACAAAAAAAGCGGGGTGGTTCTAGATAGAACGCATGCCGACACACAAGGACCATACCGTTTGCACCACTACCGCACCAATACAAACCAGCTCTGGTTTGTATTTTTGGTATTGGTTTTTTATGCGGGCCTGTGGTCCAGGTGCTGGCGTGGTCGACTAAGAGAAAGAACCAATTACCCAGATACCCCAGGGCCGCAGGCAATAGCCGGCGGCCCTTTTTGTATGTGTGGACACGGGCCGCCGACCTCGGGCAGGGGTAAAAGGAGGAGCTCATGCATTTGGGAAAAGCCTTGCGCTTAGAGCGGATTGTGAATCGGAACACCGGTCGGTCGATCATTGTCCCCTTGGATCACGGGGTGACCGTGGGCCCGATTTATGGGCTGGTGGATCTGCGGGAAACAGTGGACAAAGTAGCCGAAGGCGGCGCGAACGCTGTGCTTATGCACAAAGGTTTGGTACGCTGCGGACACCGTGAGCACGGCCAGGATGTCGGACTTATCGTGCACCTTTCAGCGAGCACGGCCTTGTCGCCTTACCCCAATGCCAAGGTCCTGGTTGGGAGCGTGGAAGACGCCATTAAACTTGGGGCGGACGCGGTCTCTGTGCATGTGAATATTGGGGATGAGTCCGAGCGGCAAATGCTCTCCGATCTCGGCAATGTGGCCAGCCGGGCCGCAGAATGGGGGATTCCGGTTTTGGCTATGGTCTATGCCCGGGGCCCGAAAATTGAAAACGAGTTCGATCCGCAAGTCGTGGCCCATTGCGCCCGTCTTGGCGAAGAACTCGGGGCGGATGTGGTCAAGGTCGTGTACACCGGGGATATCGATAGTTTCTCCAAAGTTGTGGACGCCTGCTGCGTCCCGGTGGTTATCGCCGGGGGCCCGAAGTTAGAGAATACACGCCAGCTGGTGCAGATGGTGCACGATTCCATTGAAGCCGGTGGCGCTGGCTTGTCTGTGGGACGGAATATTTTTCAGGCCGATGCGCCGGATCGGCTCGTGCGGGCCCTGCACCAGGTCGTGCATGAGGACTATAGTGTGGAGCAGGCCTTACACGTTTTGGAAAGCGGCACGTAGTTTTTACAATGTTGGAATTTTGCAGCGCAGGAGCTGGAGCGTCTATGGTAGATGTGTATGTAAAGGCTGTGCCGTTTGACAAGCACGTGGTCACCTTGGCCTTGGAGTCTGGGGTTGACGGGCTTTTCGTCGAAGGCGACCGCAAGGCGGAGGTGCTTTCCCTCGGACGCACTTCGGTGGTTACCCCTGAAGAATTGTTGGAAGTTTCTCTGACGGATAAAGCTGATGAAGAGGAGGCGGCCACGGCCCTTCGGGCCGGGGGGAGTGTGGTGCTTCAGCGCGGCTGGGAGATCATCCCGGTGGAAAATCTTCTGGCCCAAGGTGGCCACTTAGGGGTCGAAGTCCACAATCTTGAAGAGGCGCGCCTTGCCGCCGGTATTTTAGAACGCGGTGTGGCGTTCGTGGTTATCCCCTCTGAAGCGTCAGAGGCCATCAAGCCCATTGTGGACGGACTGAAACGCAGTCAGGGGCAAATGGAACTGCAAACCGCCCGTATAAGTGCCATTAGCCAGGTTGGTCTGGGCCACCGGGTGTGTGTGGACACCTGCAGTCTTTTGCACACCGGGCAGGGGTTGTTAGTTGGGAATTCCGCGGCTATGACGTTTCTCGTGAACGCTGAGACGGAGTCGAATCCGTATGTGGCCGCTCGCCCTTTTCGGATCAATGCTGGCGGGGTCCATGCCTACGTGAGTCTGCCGGGGGACAGCACCGCCTATCTTGAAGAACTCCGAGCCGGGAGTGAGGTTCTGGTTGTGGGGCATGACGGCGGGACCCAAGTCGCCACGGTAGGCCGGGTCAAGACTGAAGTGCGGCCCCTTTTGCTGATTACGGCCGAGACGCAAGGCCGATCGGGTCAGGTGTTTTTGCAAAATGCAGAGACAATCCGGTTGGTGCGTCCCGACGGCACACCGGTGAGCGTGGTCAATCTGCGCGAAGGCGATGAAATTCTGTGCCGCACCGACACTGCCGGGCGCCATTTCGGTATGCGGATCGAAGAAGATATTATCGAACACTAGCCCCATGTGAACAGCAGGCAGGAATCCAATGACCACCACTGATACGCCGCCCCCTTCCCTCGACACCCTGCGCGAAGCCATTGACGGCGTGGACCAGGAGTTGCTGGCGCTGTTGAACAAGCGGGCCAGGTTGAGCTTGGATGTGGGCCGGGCCAAATACACGGAGCAGGGCGCTATTTTCAAGCCGTTCCGAGAAAAGGCGGTCTTGGAGCGGCTTGCGGCCCTGAACCCTGGGCCGCTGCCCCAAGACCATTTAACGGCTATTTACCGGGAGATTTTGTCTTCCTCTAGAGCCCTGCAACGCCCGCAGCGGGTGGTGTATTTGGGGCCGGAAGGGACGTTTTCCTATTTTGCCGGGGTCTACGCCCTTGGCGGGAGCGCCGAGTTCCAGGCCGAAGCCAGCCTTGAAGATGTCTTCCATGCTGTTTCCTGCGGGCAGGCCGAATTGGGAATTATTCCCTTGGAAAATTCCCTGCAAGGCACTGTGGGACAGAGCTTGGATCTTTTTTTGATGTATGAAGTCTTTATTCAGGCCGAGGTGTTTTGTCGTATCAGCCATAGCCTGCTCTGCCGCACGGACGACAGGGACACGATCACCACGGTGTATTCCCATCCGCAGGCCTTGCAGCAATGCGGCGGCTGGCTGCGGCAGTATCTGCCCCAGGCCAGAGTCGTTCCGGTGGAAAGTACGGCTGCGGCCGCCGCGCGGGTTGACTCTGCCGAGGAAGCGGCGATCGGGCATAGCGCGCTGGCCAGCTTGTACGACCTCCGGGTTCTCGCCTCGCATATCGAAGATTTACCGGAAAACTGGACCCGATTTTTGGTTATCGGACGCGGCCTGCCCCAGGTCGGGAACCGGGACAAGACCTCACTGCTTTTTTCAGTCCCGGATAAACCGGGCGCTTTGGCCGGTGTCCTTGATTTGTTGGCCAGAGAGGGCGTGAATATGCGCAAATTGGAATCGCGCCCCATGCGGGGGGAACGCTGGAAATATGTGTTTTTTGCGGATTTGGAGTGCGACCTGGGCCGCGAGGAATACACCAAGCTTTTAGAGCAATTGCAGAAGAAAAGTCACAGTTTCCGCGTGCTCGGAAGCTACCCCAACGGCCAGGCCCTGGATATGGGGCGGGAGGAATAACCATGCACTACGTGGAGATCACGGTTCCGGCGAGTAAATCCCTCTCCCACCGGGCGCTTATCTGTGCCGGACTCGCCGATGGGGTGAGTCCGGTGGAAAATGTTTTGGATAGTGACGATTTGGCCCGCACCCGCGCCTGTCTTGAGGCTTTGGGGGTGCGGTTTGAGCAAACGGCAGAGGCTTTGACGGTGCATGGGGTGGGAGGGCGCTTTGCGGCCGAGCAGGCTCAGCTTGATGTCGGAGAGTCCGGTACCACCTGTCGGCTGATGACCGCCGTTGCCGCGGCGGGATCGGGGTGCTTTACGCTGGCCGGGCAAGGGCGGATGCACCAGCGACCCATCGCCCCATTGGCTGTAGCCCTGCAACGCTTGGAATGCGGCTTTGAATGGCTCCAAAATGAGGGGTTTTTGCCCTGCCGCTTGCACACAAACGGGCTGCGCGGGGGGCAAACCGCAATAAATTTGGAGGACAGCAGCCAATTCCTTTCCGGGTTGCTCTTGGCAGCGCCGTTGGCCGCTGAACCATTGCAGATCGAGATAACCGGCACCCGGGCAGTCTCCTGGCCCTATGTGGCCTTGACCCTTGAAGTCATGCGCGATTTCGGGCACGAACCGGTGCTGGAACAAAGCACCGACCAGGGATGGCAGCCGGTTGCCGTTGACGAGCATCCGCGCATTGTCCCCGGACAGAGCAGGTTTCGTTGCCAACCCGGCAGATATGTGCCGCGTGCCTACCGGGTGGAAGGGGACTGGAGCAATGCCTCCTATTTTGCCGCTGCCGGGGCTATCGGGCCGCAGGCTGTCCGCCTGAGCGGCCTGTATCCGGAGTCGCGTCAAGGGGACCGTTTTATTGCCGAGATCGTCAAACAATTTGGGGCTCACGTGCAGTGGGGCCGCGACCGGCTGGTCGTTGCTCCGGGAGAACTCCACGGCCAGGAGTTGGATATGGGGCACTGCCCGGATCTGGTGCCCACGGTCGCGGTTTTGGCTAGCTTGGCGCAGGGACGTACGGTTCTCAAAAATATCGCCCATTTACAGCATAAAGAAAGCGACCGTCTCAACGGGGTGGCAACTGAATTGCGGAAGGTTGGCGCCGAAGTCGAAGTCGGTCCGGACACCTTGTACATCACCGCCCGGCCCCTGCCCCGGAAACCCTTGCGATTGTCCACGTATGACGACCATCGCATGGCCATGGCGCTGTCGCTTTATCAATTGGCAGGGCTGCATATCCAATTGGACAATCCCGAGTGCGTGGCCAAATCGTTTCCCTTGTTTTGGCAGCATTGGGATAGGGTGCGGCGCTCAGTAGCGCAATAGTGCGGGAGATGGCAGGCTTCGGTGGTTCAAGGGAGATGGTGAACAAACGTGTGTGGTTATGAATTCTATGCAGACACTTCTTTTCGTCGGCGGTAACGGCGCCATGGCCCGCTTTCTCCGGCCCCGTCTGGAGCAGGCAGGGTATACGGTGCGTACCGTGGACAAACCGCTGGAGCCCTCGAAGCTGGCCACGGCGCTGTGCGGTGTGGATATGGTTATTTTGGCCGTCCCCGTGCCGGCGATGGAAGAAGTGCTCGCGCAAATCGCGCCCTTGATGCCCGCAGAGGCGGTCTTGACGGATATCTGTTCCGTGAAAGACACCCCGGTGCGGCATATGCTGCACTATTTCGCCGGGGATGTTGTGGGCACCCATCCCCTTTTCGGTCCGAACCCTGCTGCGGAAACGCCCCTGCGCACCGTGGTGGTACCGGGCCGCGGTGATGGCGCGTTGCAAGCCGTGCGGGGTGTTTTGGAGTGCGCCGGATTGGAATGCTTTGCATCCACAGCTGAAGCCCATGACCGCAGCGTAGCCTTGCTGCAAGGTCTCAATTTTGTCACCTCGGTGGCCTATCTCGCTTGCAGTGCGGATCAGGAAACGGTCGGAGCCTTTATGACCCCCTCGTTTCACCGCCGGCTGGAGGCCGCGCGCAAGATGCTGCTTGAAGATGCCCCGCTTTTTAGTGCCCTTTTTGAAGCCAACCCCTACAGCCAGGATGCGGTGCGCCAATTCCGCTCCTACTTGAATCTGGCCGCAGCCGGAGATCTGGATATTTTGGTCGAAAAAGCCGCTTGGTGGTGGCGTGGTGCGACATATCCGGAGGAGAGCTGCGACCCCTAACTAGGCCCATACAATACGTTTACTGCTGACGCCGCGCTCCTCCCCGGAACGCGGCGTTTTTTATTCGCAGACACGCACAGCAAAAGGAGAGCATTCATGCCGCAAGTGGTACTGACACAACAGGGCCGGACACTGCCGGCCGACACGCAGACCCCCATTAGTTTGTACCAGCAGATGGTGGGCAAAAAACCTGGCCTGCTTCTGGAAAGCGCTGAGGTGGACGGCCGCTGGGGGCGCTACAGCTTGGTGGCTTGGGATTTCCGTTTGATCCTGAGCTGCCAGGAGGGCGTTGCCGCTATTACGATAAAAGATTCCCGACTTGAAGGGGTACAGGTCCATGAGGGCAAGCCCTTTGAGCAGGGATTGCGCGGAGTGCTCCAGGACCTAACAGTTCGGCCGCCGCAGGATATGGCCGAATTGCCGGTTTTTTCCAGGGGATTGTACGGATTTATGGGCTATGGGCTGGCAGGCTGCTTTGAATCCGCCCTGGCCGAAAAGCTGCCACCGGAAGAGGCTGAGGCCGCTCTTGTTTTGCCGGCCCAGGTGCTTTTGTTCGACCATCTGCACCACCGTTGCGTGCAGCTCAGTCTGGACGACGGTTTTCCCAAGCACGGCAATGTCCAACAAATGGCCGCCCTAGACGCCAAGCCCAGCCTGGGACAGTTGGAAACCCGGCCAGGGAAAGAAGACTTTTGCCAAAGCGTTCGACACATCCGCGAGGAAATCCACAACGGAGAAGCGATACAGGTGGTCCTTTCCACCCGCTTTCAGGCCCCATTTTCCGGGGAGGCCTTTGCTGTCTACCGGCGGCTGCGGCAGCACAATCCTTCGCCGTATATGTATTTTTTGCGTCTGCCCGGAACAACCATTGTCGGGTCTTCGCCGGAAGTGCTGGTGCGCTGCGACAAAGGTCGGGTGCAGGAATGTCCTATCGCTGGGACCCGCCCCCGGGGAGCCACGCGGGACGAGGATGCGGCCCTGGCAGAGGAACTGGCCGCGGATCCCAAGGAAAAGGCCGAGCATGTCATGCTCGTGGACTTGGGGCGTAATGATCTGGGGCGGGTAGCCGCGCCGGGCAGTGTCCGGGTGGACAAATTGATGCAGGTGGAACGGTTTTCCCATGTTATGCACCTAACCTCGTACCTGGAAGCGCAGCTCAAGTCCGGTTTGGACGCGGTGGATGTGTTGGCCGCCACTTTCCCGGCAGGGACCGTTTCCGGAGCCCCGAAAATACGGGCCATGGAATATATCGCCGACCATGAACCCCAGCCCCGTGGACCCTATGCCGGGGCAGTAGGGTGGATCGGCCTCGACCCCGAGCAGGTGGCGCTGGACACCGGGATTTGTATCCGCACCCTCTGGATCCGCTCCGGGACTATTTATTGGCAAGCAGGGGCCGGAATTGTTGCGGATTCGGATCCGGAGAAGGAATGGCAAGAATGCCAGAATAAGGCCCGTGTCTTGCGGGAAGTCCTCCAAGGAGAAGGAGAGAGCGATGTTTTTGCTAATCGATAATTTTGATTCCTTTACGTTCAATTTGGTTCAGGCCTTCCAGGTCCTTGGCGCCGAACCTATGGTGGTGCGCAACAACCGCCCTGAACTCCTCGAATTGGCGCACTCCGGAGAGGTGGAGCGGGTGGTTATCTCTCCAGGCCCTGGGGGGCCGGCAGACAGTGGGCTGTGCCCGGCATTTTTGGATCAGCTCAACCCACAGATTCCCCTGCTTGGAGTGTGCTTAGGGCACCAGATTCTGGCAGCCCATGCTGGTTTGGAGGTGGATAAGGGGCCTCGCGTTATGCACGGCAAAACCTCGCCTATCGAACACACTGGAGACCCCCTTTTTGAAGGAATCTCCAATCCGTTCGAGGCGTGCCGCTATCATTCCCTGCTCGTCTCTGGGCTCACACGCGAGGCCCCTGTGGTGCCTACGTGTACAAGCCGGGAGGGGGAGCTCATGGGCTTGCGCTATCCTGAGCGGCCTTGGATGGGCGTCCAATTCCACCCGGAGTCGGTCCTGACCCCGGAAGGTGACCGGATACTGGCAAATTTTCTGGAATTTTCCCGATAACAACCTCCCACACTGCACGAGGAGACGGCTATGAGTACAAACGTTGCCATGAATACCATATTAGATCACGTTGCGGATGGCCGGGATTTGGCCCCGGAGATGGCCCAGGCCTGTTTTGACCATCTCTTTTCCGGCCAGTGCCCGCCGGCCCAGGCCGGTGGGTTATTATTGGCCTTACGCGCCAAAGGAGAAACTGGGCAGGAATTGGCCGCTGCTGTGCAGGCCGCGCTGAAGCAGGCCCGCACCGTCCAAGGACTCACCCGGCCCCGGATTGATACTTGCGGTACCGGGGGAGACAACAAAAGCAGCTTTAATTGTTCCACGGCTGTGGCCCTGTACTTGGCGGACATGGGCTACGATGTTGTCAAACACGGCAACCGGGCGGTGTCCTCGGCGTGTGGCAGTGCGGATGTGGTTGAAGCCCTGGGCCTGCCCTTTGCCGAACAGGAGGCTGATGTCCATTCCGGACTGGCCCAATCCCGGTTTGTCTTTCTCTTTGCCCCCCATTTCCATCCCGCCTTTGCCAAACTCGGGCCCATCCGCCAGGATCTTGGGGTGCGAACGCTGTTTAATCTTTTAGGTCCTCTCTTGAATCCAGCCCGCCCCACACATCAACTTCTTGGAGTGCCCCGGACCCGATTTATGCGCCCTGTGGCCGAAGCCCTAGCCTTGTCCGGTATTCGGCGGGCCGCGGTGGTCCACGGGGCCGGGGGGTATGATGAATTTACTCCCTTAGGGGTCAATCACTGTCTTTTGGTGCAAAATGGGACGGTCAAGCGGGTAGATATCGATCCCGCTGCCTACGGTATAGTGCCGTGCCAAGAAGAGGATTTGGCCTGTGGGGATAAAAAGGACGCTTTGCAGGTGGTCCGGGCCTTGCTCCGTGGCCAGGGGCCAAGGGCGATGCAAGACATGGTGGCCTTGAATTTAGGCGTGGCCCTGTATGTGCTGGAACAGGACCTGGGGCTTCAGGCCGCCATGCAGCGGGCCCGTGAGGCTGTGGCGCAAGGCGTGCGCAGGGAGGTGGCTTGTGCTTGAACGGTTTAAGGCAGCCAAGGCTAACGAGGTGCACCGCTTAGAGCAGCAAGATGCCAATGGCAACCTGCCGCAACCTTTGCCGGGCAGCCGGCCGTCGCTGAAGGCACAGCTCAAACAGTCCGCTACCCCGGCGGTGGTGGCAGAATACAAGCGGGCATCTCCCTCATATGGGGTTATTAATCCTAGATTGGGCGCCAGAGAGGCGGCTGAGGCGTATACGGCAGGCGGTGCGGCAGGGATCTCCATCTTAACCGAACACCAGTATTTTCAAGGGTCGCTGGCCTTTTTGGAACGGGCGCATTCTGTCGGACTGCCCCTTTTGCGCAAGGATTTCCTGTTCCATCCATTGCAAATCCAGGAAACCGCGGCCACACCGGCGGCGGCGGTGTTACTCATTGTTCGCTATTTTTTAAAGGCCCCGGAGACATTGGCGGCGCTGGTCAGCCAGGCCCAGAGCTACGGGTTGGAAACCGTGGTGGAGGTGTTTGCCGCCGAGGAAATTGAGCTAGCCCGTCAGGCGGGTGCGGATATCATCCAGGTCAACAACCGTGATTTAGACACCTTGGAGGTACGTTTGGAGCGTTCCCTGGAGTTGGGAAAGCAAAAAAACACCAACGAGGTTTGGATAAGTGCCAGTGGGATTACCGCATTCGAAACGGTTCAGGCCTTGGATCGAGCCGGCTATGATGGGGTTTTGGTGGGCACGTGGCTGATGCAACAGCCGGATCCGGCTGGGGCTGTGCGGGGACTGTATGGTGATACAAGGTGATTGCGGGGCTCGGGGTCGGGCATGGAAAAAGTGCAGTGGGAGTGCTTTTGCAATGAAGGCGGTGCAAAAAGGGAGAGGGCGTAGATGGCAAAAGCGTTGACGATCAAAGTCTGTGGATTGCGCCGGCGCTGTGATGTGGAGTTGTGTGGCGCGCTTGGGGTGGATATGGCCGGATTTATTTTCCACCCCGCCTCCCCGCGGGCGGTTCGTCCCCGGGATGTTGCCGCTTTACCGCAAAAAGGGATGCAGCGGGTGGGGGTGTTTGTGCGCCAAGATGCCCGGGAAATCCAGAGTACAATGGATGAGGCCGGGTTGGATTTAGCCCAGTTCCACGGGGAGCAGAATCAGGAGGATGCCGCTGAAATCGGCCCCCAACGGGTGATCCGGGTTGTCTGGCCGGAACGCTTCGCCACGGCGGAGGCCTTGCAGGCCCATCTGGACGCCTGGGCTGATTGGTGTCGCTGTTTTTTGTGTGACAGCGGTGTGGCCGGTGGCGGACACGGAAGGGCTCTACGGGGCACCATGAGTTTGCAACAGGCCCGTTTTCCCCGGCCGTGGCTGTTGGCCGGAGGGGTTGGTGCAATGAATGTTCAAAAAAAGATAGAGCAATTTCAGCCGGATGGAATAGATATGAACTCCGGTGTCGAAAAGACCCCTGGAGAAAAGAACAGGGAGCAGCTCACAGCGGCTACACAGATGGTCCGGGGGCTGCAAAAATGAGTTTTTGTGTACAGGGTGTTTTTATTTTAAGTAGTTTTTTTAGGTAATTAGCTGGGAAACGAACAGGCTGTGGAAAAATAAGGAACAAAGGAACAGCAGATATGAACAACGAATCGCAAACAGAGGGCAATGGCTATTATGCCGGTTTTGGCGGTCAATTCGTACCCGAATTGCTCATGCCCCCTTTACTGGAACTTGAAGAGGCCCTGCAAACGGTGCTGCCCAGCCAGGCATTTCAAAGCGAATTAGGCGAGGTTCTGGAGGAGTATGTCGGGCGTCCTACGCCGTTGTACCGCTGTCGCAACCTTTCCCAGCGACTGGGATTTGACTTGTGGCTCAAGCGTGAGGACTTGGCCCATACCGGCGCGCACAAAATAAATAATACCATCGGCCAGGCGCTCTTGGCCAAGCATATGGGCAAACAGTGCTTGTTGGCCGAAACCGGCGCGGGGCAGCACGGCGTGGCCACGGCCACGGCTGCCGCCATGCTGGGGTTGGAATGCATTGTGTACATGGGGGCCAAGGACGTGCAGCGCCAGGCGCATAATGTCCACCGCATGCAGCTTTTAGGGGCGAAGGTCGAAGCGGTGCAAAGCGGCACCCAGACCTTGAAGGACGCTATCAGCGCGACCCTGCGGCATTGGATCCGCGAGCAAAGCAGGGCCCATTATTGTATCGGCTCCGTGGTCGGGCCCCATCCTTTCCCGGCCCTGGTGCGAGAGTTACAAGCGGTCATTGGCAAGGAAACCATCGCCCAATGCCAGGCCAAGATGGGCGGCCTGCCAGATGTGGTTTTGGCCTGTGTCGGTGGCGGTTCGAACGCCATGGGCATGTTCCATCCCTTCCTCAGCCATCCCGAAGTGCGGCTGATCGGCGTGGAAGCGGCCGGCAGCGGAGAAGAGGGCTGTACACATTCCGCGACTTTGAGCCAGGGAACTGACGGGGTCCTGCAAGGGGCGCGGACCTATCTGCTGCAGACCGAGCAGGGCCAGATCCTGCCCTCGCATTCGGTGGCTCCGGGGTTGGATTATCCCGGGGTGGGGCCGGAGCACGTGGGCTTTATGACCTCTGACCGGGCGCAATACGTCTGCGTCTGTGATGACGAGGCCATGGAGGCCTTTTATAGCTTGTCCCAGGAGGAAGGAATTATTCCGGCGCTGGAGAGCTCCCATGCCCTGGCCTATGCCATGCAACTCCAGGGCGCGATTCCAGCCGGCAGCCGGGTGGTGGTCAATCTGTCCGGCCGTGGCGACAAGGACCTGGGCATTGTCCGGGAGCGCGAAGATGAGCAGGGCGGCAAGAACATCTAGCCCGGAGGTAGAAAACACGCAATGGCAAGCTATAAGGAGCAAAAGACCATGCATACATCAGTGTTGACCACGGCCGTGCAGCAGGCCCATCAAGCCGGGCGTCAGGCCCTGATCCCTTTTCTGCCGGCTGGCTTTCCTGAGCCTGAGCGGTTTTGGGAACTGGTACAAGAGCTGGATGCTCGGGGCGCGGACATTATCGAGATTGGTGTGCCCTTTTCCGATCCCGTGGCCGACGGGCCGCTTATCGAGGCCGTGTCTATGGAATGCCTGGCCTGCGGGGTGGATCTCGAGTGGATCCTGGCCGGGCTGGAACGCATTGCGCCCAAACTCTCCGCCCCCATCGTCTGCATGGGCTATTATAATCCCTTTTGGCAATACGGGCTGCAGCGCTTTGCCCACCGGGCCGCCCAGGCCGGGGTGGCCGGGTGTATCGTCCCTGATTTGCCGCTGGAGGAGGCCCACCCGTTTCAGAAGGAACTCAATGTCCAGGGCATGGATCTTATCCGCATGATCGGGGTGAACACCTCGGAAAAACGGATGCGTCAATACGCCCAAAACGGCAGCGGCTTTGTGTATATGGTCGCCGCCTTGGGCACTACCGGTAGTGGGTCCGGCTTTCCCCCTGAATTGCCAGAGGCGCTCAGCCGGGCCCAGGAGATATTCGAGGACCCCATAGCCCTGGGGTTTGGCCTGGAGCGCAAAGAACAACTGGGATCCCTTTCCGAGCTCGTTGACGCGGTGGTCTTTGGCAGCAGCCTGATTCGGCATATTCAAGGCGGCGGCACGGTGCAGGCCTTTCTGGAGCGTTGGAAGTAGGGAATGAAGCTACGGCGCCAAGCAAGGGGCATTTTTGGCCATTTTGGTTCAGGATTCGCCCTTGAGCTGGTAGGAGTAGGACGCTGTCTAGCTCGCTCAAACAGTTTTCAGGCTGGGGTCAAAAATCCCGGAAACACGGCTCTGATGCAATCGCAATGCCTATGTCCCGGATAGGGGGCAGCTCGACAGAAGGGGCGTTTGTGGGCAAAACAGACCGGAATTCATACTGAATAGGAGGCCGGTGTGTTTGTGCTCAAGAAAATGGTGGCCCGGTTGCTGTTTCCCTTGCCCCTGGCCATGGAATTGCTGCTCGTTGGCGTAGTACTTCTGTTCTTTGTTCGCCGGTGGCAACGCATTGGCCGGTGGTTGGTGGCGGCCGGGGGAGCTGTGTTGCTGATCAGTACCACTCCACTTGTTCCCCAGTGGGCGATGCGCCATTTGGAGGGACACTCCCCCAAAATCGATATGCAAGAGGCCCGTGTGGCAGAGCCGCAATGGGTGGTGGTCCTGGGCGGGGGCCATGCCTCGGACCCGCGTCTGCCGCTCAGTGCCCAGGTGGGAACCTCCACATTGTACCGGCTGACCGAGGGGATCCGGGTGGTTCGGCAGCTGCCGGAGGCGACCTTGCTCCTCTCCGGGTACGCCGGCAAGGATCCGGTTTCCAATGCTCGGATCAAGGCCCAGCTGGCCCGTGCTCTGGGGTATTCCGGCAAGATCGTGCTCCAGGAGCGACCGCGGGACACCGCGGAGGAAGCGCAACAGGTGGCCGAGCGCGTGGGACAGGAACCGGTTGTACTGGTGACCTCGGCTTCGCACATGCGGCGCGCCATGGCCCTGTTCCGCAAGCAAGGAGTGCGACCAATGCCCGCGCCCACCGGGCATCTGGCCCCCAATGAGGCCCTGCAGCCTTGGGACTGGTTCCCCAATGCCCTAGACGCCTACCGTATGCAGCGCGCGGTGTATGAATATCTTGGTTTGGGCTGGGCCTGGATGCGGGGACAATTGTAGGGGCCTCGCATTTTGATTGTCATTCTGATTTGCTTGCGGGGCTCAGCCCCCCCCGGTTGTGAAGTTTTGTCCGTTACCTGTAAAAAGGGCACTCGTCAGACGCCACTCTAAGCGGTAGCCTGTCTTTTCTTCACGCCGCGAATTCTCTGTTTTAACACGACAAGGCCCCGGCGGAACTACCGCCGGGGCCTTGTCGTGTTAAAGGGGCTGAGCCCGGCTGCCTTACGTGGTTATTCCAAGGTCTCTAAGTATTCCTCAAATGCGGGCAGGGCGGGTTCGCCCGAAACAGTGGTCACGCCCTCCAGCCAGTCCTTATAGACGTCCGGATGGTCTTTGACCCAGTCGAGTCCGGCATCAATGGGTTCGAGTCCGTCGTTTTCATTTAGTTCCGTCATGATTTGGTTCATCATGGATATAGGAAAGACTAAATTTTCAAGGAATTTTTTCACGTTGGGATTTTCTTCGGCAAAGCCATCGCGCACGAGGGTGTACACTGTGGCCGTGCCGTCATTTTTGCCGAAGGTTTCCGAAGTGCTCCCTTTCAGGTATTTCATGTCGATCATTTCATTCATGTGGTGCGGGGACCAGCCTAAAAAGACAATCCAACGCTCGTCCTTAATAAAGGATTGCACCTGGGAGAGCATCCCCGCTTCGCTGGAGGGGATAAGTTGGAAGTCGCCCAAGTCGAACATGTCCTCGTCGATCATGGATTGGATGACCTGATTGCCGTCGTTGCCCTCTTCAATGCCGTAAATTTTGTGGTCCAGTTTATCGGCGTATTCGGAAATGTCTTCAAAATTCTGTAGGCCTTCTTCATAGGCATAACTCGGTACGGCCAGAGTGTATTTGGCCCCGCGCATATTGGCGCTGAGTTTTTTTATGGTACCTTTATCAAAGTATTTGTTGGCCATGGTGGCCTGGGTGGGCATCCAATTGCCGAGAAAAACATCGGCTTCCTCCGTATCCAGACCCTTAAAGGCGATGGGCACGGAAACCATTGTGCTAGAAGCTTCGTATCCCAGACTGCGCAGGATACGTACGGCCAATTCGGTTTTAGTGGTCACACCGGTCCAACTCACACTGGTAAAGCGGACCTCTTTTGCGGCTAAGGCCTGGGAGCCAGCCAAAGCGATAACAACGAAAATGGTAAGGGAAAACAGAATCTTTTTGGAAAAACCAGACATGCAAAACTCCTTGTCTGTGGTTCGGAAGGCCTGAACGCGGTCCGGTGCAGGTGCCACGGCGTTCAGGCCTTCACTGGGATGTATGTCAGGGGGCGGAAGGGGGCCCCTTGGACATGTCTTTACAGCGTGCCCGAGTTCGATTGTATAGCCAACGCGAAGCGCACATGCGGGCTGCTGCGGAGTCGTTTGTCCACTGAGACGCGATGGCTCATCACGGTTCTCCTTTGACAGGACTCCATAACTCTTCACATTACCCTTATGCTTCATGTTTGTAAAATGGGACTTGGGCTGGTTCCGGGGGCGTGTTGCCCAGAATCTTGTCCGCCGCCTTTTCCGCGAGCATCATCGTTGGGGCATAGATATTGCCATTGGTGATTGTGGGCATGACAGAAGCGTCGACCACGCGCAGGTTCTCAACGCCGTGGACTCGCAGGTCCGAATCGACCACCGCCATGTCATCGTACCCCATTTTGCAGGTGCAACTGGGGTGGTAGGCACTTTCCCCTTCCCGAGCCACAAAATCCAGAATTTCCTCGTCGGTCTGGGCGTCGCTGCCTGGAGCGAGTTCTTTGCCCCGTAAGGCATCAAAAGCGGATTGCTCGACGATGTGCCGTGAGGCCCGGATAGCCTCTACCCATTCGCGGCGTTCTTGTTCTGTTGAGAGGTAGTTGAACAGGATACTGGGATGCTGCCCCGGGTCCGCAGAGGTGATCTTGACCCGCCCGCGGACATCGGAGTTCATGGGGCCGACGTGGAGTTGGAAGCCATGTCCTTCATTGGGTGCGGAGCCGTCGTAGCGGATGGCTAGCGGCAAAAAGTGGAATTGCAAGTTGGGATAGTCCACCTGGTCGTTGCCCCGGATGAAGCCGCCGGCTTCAAAATGGTTTGTTGCCGCGGCCCCTTTGTTGGCAAAGAGCCATTCCAATCCGATTTTGGGCTGATTGTACCATTTCAGGGCTGGGAACATGCTCACCGGCTTTTTGGCCGCCCATTGGACATAGAGTTCGAGGTGGTCCTGCAGATTTTCGCCGACACCTGGCAAATCCTGGATGACATCGATTCCCAACTCCCGCAGATGCTGACCGGCACCGAGCCCAGAGAGTTGCAAAAGTTGCGGGGAATTGATGGCGCCGCCGCAACTGATAATCTCCCCGCCGTAGACTTTATGGGTCTTGCTGCCCTTTTTGTATTCAACACCGACCGCTTTTTTGCCTTCGAACAGGATGCGAGTGCTTATGGCCCGGCATTTGATGTCCAGATTTTTGCGGTTTTTGACCGGATGGACATATGCCCGAGCCGCATTCAAGCGACGTCCGCGGTAAATATTGGCGTCAAATTTGGAAAAGCCTTCCTGGCGGTAGCCGTTGACATTGTCTACTAGGGGATGGCCGGCCTGCTGCACCGCCTTGAAAAAGGCGTCAAACAGTGGGTTGTCGCATTCCGGGGTGGTCAAGTACAACGGCCCACCCACTCCCTGGTAGGCATCCGCCCCGCTGAGACGGTATTCGGCACGATTGAAGTACGGCAAGCAGCGGGCGTAATCCCAATCTTCGAGTCCCGAGTGGCTCGCCCATTTTTCGTAGTCCAGAGCATTGCCGCGGATGTAGATCATGCCGTTGATGCAGCTTGATCCACCCAGTGCCTTGCCCCGGGGCTGATAAATGCGGCGGTTGTGCATATAGGGTTCGGGATCGGATTCGTACCACCAGTTGTAGGTTGTGCCCTGCAACGGATAGGTCAAGGCAGCGGGCATATGGATGCGAAAATCGAGTTTGTAGTCAGGGGGGCCAGCTTCCAGGACGAGCACGTTGTTCTTGGGGTTAGCGCTTAATCGATTGGCTAGAACGCTCCCGGCTGAGCCGCCGCCGATAATGATATAATCGTATTTTTTTTGAGCCATATACTCCTCCGAATAAAATACATTGCACTGCCCTCAGTATAGGGATTTAAGGCACAGTATTTTCTGTATGATGTCTGTTAAATATGGGTTGCTTTGGGTTTTTCAAACACTAGTTGCGAAAAAAGATAGAGCTTAATACAAAAAGTAGAGACAAATGTAGGTTTTTTGTTGGCGCCAAAAAGAGAGCTACCTTCTGTAAAAGACCCTCCCTTTATACATGAAAAAACGCACTGGTCAAGGAAAAAGTTCAATTTTTTCAGTTGCTAAAGCAACACAGTCTTGTACGAAGAAAAAAATACGACTTTTTAAAAAAGCCAGTGTTTCCAGGAAATAACGATGTTCGGGTGTTGACTGCGCCAGGCGGGGTTGGATACTTTGTTGCTAAGACAACAAAAAGAGGGGGGGATATGGCTCGATTCAAAGTCGTACCGTTAGAAAATTCGCCTGATTACTTGGTCTTGCGAACGGCAATGCGCATGAAAACCGCCTTGTACCGGACCTTGTTTGGTTCCGGCCTGCGGGTTTCACCGGAGCAATGGTCGATATTGAACCGACTCTGGGAGAAGGAGGGGGTGTGCCAAAGCGAGCTGGCGGAACAGACCTCGCGGGATCGGCACAATATGCACCGTATTTTGGGGTTGATGGAAAAAAATGGGCTTATTCGGCGAGAAGAGGATCCACTCGACAGTCGGCGGTCGAATATTTTTTTGACTCCACGAGGCCGGGAAATCAAAGCGGAGTTAGTCCCTTTGGTGGAGGACTTTGGGGATACGGTCTTTGCCGGGCTCAGTGATGAGGAGGTGCGACAGTTGTGGCGGCTGCATGAGCGCATTGGGGCTAATTTGGAAAAATTGGAGAAAGCGCAAGGGGGCGGCTGACCCCCTTGCGGGCTGGCTTGATCATTGCGATTCGGTGTCGCTGGCAATTGCCAGCGCAGGCCGTCGCTTTTCGGTAAGGTACGTGGTGGCGAGGAGTTTTCGGCGGAGCAAAAAAGGCGTGCGTTACACGCCCCATGTAAGCGGTAGCATTCACTCCTGCCCCTCGCGACTGCGGCACAGCCGTGTTTAGGAATATGGTGCACGAGCTTCCATGTGCACTGACGGGCAGGAGTGAATACTGCCTTTCTCGTTTAGCCAATCTTCTGGCTGGGTTCACGGATCCAGGCGGATACGAGTGAATCCCTCTGATGTAGCACCAGAGGCGCTGGGGTTAATTCCGGCGCTGTTCAAGGCGGCGCTGAAACATACCGACCAGGAAAAAACCAGCAGTCCAAAGGCCTACCGAAAAGATGCCCGCCGAAAAGATACCCACTGAAAAAATGCCGGCGGAAAAAATGCCGATAGAGAATGTACCGGCCGCAAAAATGCCACAGGCGAATTGGCCGAGGGCGAAATAATCGGTAGCAAAGAGCTGGGCTTCGAAAACGTCAGTAAAAAAGGCGAGGATGAGCCCTAGGGCGAGAAACCCCAAAACAGTCCAGACAATGCTTTTGCTCATTGAAAAATCTCCTTATTGGGTTGTTGTGTCTATAGCGCCCCTGGCAGATTCGGAGGGGCAGTGTTTGTCCACTTTGTGGTATGCTGGGTTCCAGGACCCGTGAGCCGAGCCTGGCATGACCCTAGAGGGAAGAAGTTTCTGTAGCTTGGCCCTCAAAATTTGTGCGGCGCAGTAGCATTCAGGGTGGCAATCCCTTCGCGCTGGTGGCGATTGATGGCCTCAATATGTTGCCGAAAAAGGGCCATGAGCGGCCGTGGAAAAAATCGGTGCAGGCTGTAATTGGCCACGGCCTGAAAGCCGCGTCGGGATTTATGTTCCCCTCCCATACCGGGATCAAAATAGCGGATGTTGTTTTCAATGGCCCATTGCATTGGCAGATAGTAGCAGAGGTTGAAATGTAGGGCGTCGTAGTCTTTTAAACACCCCCAATAGCGACCGAGTAGGGTGTTGTTTTGGCGAATAAGCAACGACAGGGCTATGGGCTTTCCTGAGCCGTTTTGCTCGAAACCGGCTGCGAAGACAAGATGCTGGCGCAGGGTTGGATTTTCAGACAAGCGCAGAAAAAAGGCGGGGGGCAGGAAATTGCACCCCCAGCGGCCGAATTGCCGGGCAGTCTTCCGATACATGGCGTACATACGGGTAAAGAAATATCTAGGAGCCTCGGTACCGGGTATGATCCGGGTGTGGATATTGTGCTCGGCGGGTTTGCGCATTTCCCGGCGGATATTGCGCCGTTGGTTGCGATGGAAACGCTGTAAAAAATCGTTAAATGAGGCATAGCCCTCATTGTGCCAGCGGTAGCCTGGCTGGATCCAGGGCAGATAGTCGCATTGCTCCAATACCGACTTCCATTCCGGATCCACGAAATGGAAGTGGCATCCCGAGATGCCCCGGTGAAAGGCAGTAGTATGGATTTC
>JBNJGM010000008.1:27948-53378 GCA_051747685.1 Thermodesulfobacteriota bacterium
CAGATAGTCGCATTGCTCCAATACCGACTTCCATTCCGGATCCACGAAATGGAAGTGGCATCCCGAGATGCCCCGGTGAAAGGCAGTAGTATGGATTTCCCGAAGCATGCGTGTGGTCAGATGGCGTGTGTTTTCCAGCGGGTCGAGCAGAAAACGGTAGCCCGGGACCGGCGAAAAGGGGCAAGCGCCTACGAGCTTGGGATAGTAGCTCAAGCCAATCCGTTCGGCTACTTCGGCCCAGACCTGATCAAAAATATAATCCCCCCAACTGTGGTGGCGCAGATAGAGAGGGGCCGCTGCCACTAGGCGGTCCTGCCGCCAGAGTGTGAGGTGGTTGGGTGTCCAGCCGGTGCGGGTTCGCACCGCACCTGAGGATTCCAACAGATGCAGCCACTCCCAGGACAACAATGGGTTGGCCAGAGGCGCGGCCAGGCGGTCCCATTCCTGTTGGGGGATTGTCTCCATGGCTTTATGCCACTGAATCGAAAGGCTTGGCGGCGCGGTCATGGGTGCCTCGTGTGGTGACGTGGAGCCGTGCATTAAAGGTGTTAGAGGCGGCGGGTTCGGAATTTTGCCCCGGCCAGAAAATAGCAAAAGCCGCCCCTGTCCCTGTAAGCGTCAAGGCGGTGCCAGGAACGATTTGGCGAACGGTAACGACGCCGTTTAGTGCCGGAAAATCTAGATCGTGTTCAATATGTTTCGTAACCGCTTGGCTCAGAGCACAAAACTTTGTGGCTGAATGTCCGTTTATAGGGCTACTAGCGGCAACAAACGCTCTTTGTGCTGCCATTCACTGGTCTGCGGGGTTGCGCGAAAAAAAGAGGCTAATTCAGCCGTGTCCCGGGGTATTTCGTCATTTTCCAGTGCCACTCGGGTAGCCACGGTGCCGATGGCTTCGGCGAGATGGGCGTCGGAATTGAAAAGCGGTACCAGGCCGTACGTGGCCAAGCGTTCATAGAGGGCCTGCTTGCAAGGGGCAAGACGGTTTTGGTCCCAACAGGCCTGCCCGCGGAGAATGTTCACCGAATTCATTTCTACGCCTTGAACAAAGGGCACGAGGCGATCAATGT
Organism: Thermodesulfobacteriota bacterium; assembly: GCA_051747685.1. Taxonomy (GTDB): domain Bacteria; phylum Desulfobacterota; class Desulfovibrionia; order Desulfovibrionales; family Desulfohalobiaceae; genus Desulfohalobium. The sequence continues at coordinate 29,019 of JBNJGM010000008.1, forward strand.
CGGGATCCCATTGTTCAAGGAAACGAAAGGGATGGGCTAAAAAGCAAAAGGTCTCCTCGCCAAATGGGGCGAGGTGTCGGTTGAGTTCGAGTATGCCAAGGCCGTAGGGCAGTACCATGTCCACTTCCGGAATAAGGCAAACGACATCAAAGCCTTCTGCCAGGGTTACTTCCAGGCCCGAATACAGAGCCAAATTAGGGTAATTCCGGCGCAGAACGGCCAAGTCGGCCAGAGGCCACTGGATTTGGTGCTCGGTGAGGACGAGCCCGTCCAAGCCCTGGGCGAGTGCTCGCTGGCAGGCAAGTTCCGGAAAAAGGCGGGAACACGGGGAGTAGCAACTCGTGTGTACGTGGCAATCTATAAGCCAGGATGAAGGGCACATAAAGCTAACCATGACCAGTGCGTGGCCGGAGGTCAAGCCCTGAAGTTCCCCCGCTTCGCCTGTGGTGGCGAAACGGAGGAACTGCTCAATACGCTTCGTCTGAGGCGAGATCCTCGGATGTCACCGGGTGGCGGAAAAGCCGGTAGGCCCAGAATTGGTAGGCCATGACAATGGGCACAAATACCAGGGCGACACCGAGCATGATTTTTAAAGTCAAGGGACTGGAAGAGGAATTGGTGATAGTGAGGCTGTGGGCTGGGTTGAGCTTTGAGGGCAACAGGGCCGGGTAGTTGCCGATTATCCCAAAAAGCGTCGTGCCGGCAATGGTAGCAGCGGAGGCGAGCCAAGCGTACCACCACTGCCGTGCGCCCAAAAATACCCGGAGACCGAACAATCCCCCGATGGGGAGGACGAATATGAGCATCAGCCACGGGGTTTGTAGATAATTGCCGAAGAGCTGGGTTGTAGCCGCGGAAAAAACCAAGAAGAGGAGAACAGCGAAAACCACAACCGGCCAGAGGCCGCGGGCGAGTCGAGCGGCGCGTTGTTGTAGTTCTCCTTGGGCCTTAATGCCCAGCCACAAGCTGCCGTGCAGGGCGAATAAGAGCACAAACAGCACACCCCCCAATATCCCGTAGGGATTGAGCAGGCCAAGCAAGCCGCCTTGGACAATGTTTTGGGAGTCAATGGCCAAGCCCTGGAATATATTCGCAAAGGCTACCCCGAGCAAAAGTGCCGGGACAAAGCTCGAAACAATGAAGGCCCTTTCCCAGATGCGTTGCCATGTGGGGCTTTCGATTTTGCTGCGAAACTCTAAGGCCACCCCGCGGATAATCAGGGCGATCAGCAAAAGCATCAGCGCTGTATACAGCCCGCTAAATAAAACAGCGTATGTGATGGGAAAAGCGGCAAAGGTGACACCGCCGGCGGTGATAAGCCAGACTTCATTGCCGTCCCAAAAAGGCCCCATGGAATTGAGGACCGTGCGTTTTTCAGTCTCGTTTTTGGCCACCGCCGGCATGATCGTGCCTAAACCGAGGTCAAATCCGTCGAGCACAAAATAGATGGCCCACAAAATTCCCCAAATTACAAACCAGATGGTTTCCAGCATAAGCGGCTCTCCCCATTAGGATGATAGAGTGTAGCAGTGTATTCAATCTCGCGTGCCCTGTTCCCGGCCTACATTGTGTGTTTTCCCTGAACTGGGCCGTGCTTTTGTTTCCTCGGCGGTTAATGGTGCCAGGGTCGCAATGGGACAAATAATGGCAGGCTGCCATTGTGTTTAGACCTCTTTGGGTCCTTTCCGAGCGTAATAAAACAGCAGATAGATGCACAAGGCCCCGAGTACGGCGTACAGCCCCGTCAGGGCGATAAGCGAGAAGCCTACCTGGGAGGCGGAAACAGGGGAAACGGCGTCACTGGTGCGCATCAAACCGTGCACGATCCAGGGCTGACGTCCCACTTCCGCCACCATCCATCCGGCTTCCAGGGCGATGTATGGCAAGGGTATGGCCCAGATAAGCGTTTTGAGCAATAGCGGGCTTTGCGTCAGTTTGTTTCGTCGCAACCAGGCCCAGATGCTGAGCACGGGGAAGAGAAATCCCAAGGCGACCATGATGCGAAACGACCAATAGGTCAGAGCTACTGGAGGGCGATCCGCCTCGGGGATGTCCTTGAGGCCTTTTACCTCGGCGTCGGCGCTGTGGTAGGCGAGGAGACTGAGGCCTGAGGGAATGGGCAGGACGTTGATCAGATTGCGCTCGTTTTGCTCATCAGGGATGGACAAAAGGTATTGGGGAGCATGGGTTTGGGTCTCCCAATGGGCTTCCATGGCCGCAAGCTTGGCTGGTTGGATTTTGGCCACTTCCGCGCCGTGGATATGGCCTTGACCGACTTCTACAATGGAAAACAGCAAAGCCATGATCAGGCCGAAGCGAAAGGAGGTGCTGAAAAAGTCGATATTGGTTTTGCGCAGGAGGTGGTAGCTGCTGATACCCATGACAAAAAATCCGGCCAAGATGTACGAGCCAGCTAGGGTGTGGAAGAATTGTTGCCAGGCAAAGGGCTGGGTGACTACTGCCAAGAAATCGTCCAATTCGGCCCGGCCGTTGCGCATGACATATCCGACAGGATTTTGCATGAACCCGTTGGCGATAATGATCCATAACGCGGAGAGGTTACCGGCAAAGGCTACCAGCCAAATAGCCAGCAGGTGCACTTTTTGCGAAACGCGATTCCACCCAAAAATCCAGACCGCTAAAAATGTGGATTCCAAAAAAAATGCGGCAGTGGCCTCGATAGCCAGCAACGAGCCGAAAATGTCCCCTACGTATTCGGAATATTTGGACCAGTTCGTCCCGAACTGGAATTCCAAGGTGATCCCGGTGACCACCCCTAAGACAAAATTGATGATAAAGAGTTTGCCCCAAAATTTGGTCATGCGCTTGTACTTTTCGTCTTGGGTGCGCACGTATTGGGTCTCCATGATGGCTACCAAAATAGAGAGCCCCAAAGTCAAGGGGACAAACAAAAAATGGAACATGGTGGCCATAGCGAATTGGAGTCGGGACAGCAGCAAAGGATCCATGTTTTCCTCCGGTGCGTTATGGGGTGGGTTCGGCTTGCCGCGCCAGCTGACCAACGGTCACTGTGTGCAGTGAGCGGTTCCAATATAAGGTGAAGGAAGCGGTCGTGTCGCTAAGGCGGTGCAGGTGCTGCACCTCGGCCGATGTGAGCGTGCAGGTTGGCAGCAAGGACAAGGCTAAACAAACAAGTCCGAGGCATTCCGGATCCTGTTCCGTGGCAAGGTGGTGGAGCAGGTCGGGACAAGCGTTTTGAGCGAGATCGGGACGTAATTGAGCCAGCCGGGCTACGCCCCAGAGGGCGCCGCGACGCAGAGGGGCGTGGTCGAGGAAATTGTCTGGCCCCTCTTTTTCGTGGATGTAGGACAGAAAGACATTCGTAAATTCCGCAGCCAATTCGGATACCGCGCCGATGCTTTCGGCCATGGCTTCGGGCATCCCCCAGCCAATGCCTCCGGATTCTTCGTTGAGGTTCCAGATAAAACGGCGCAGCAAAACCCGGGCCCGCTCAGGGCTCTCGTCCCACAATGCGGGTAAAAGCAGTCCGAAAGCGGTAACGGCGTGCCAGCGGACATACTGGTCGGGCTGGAGCACCCCGCTAAAGAGAGGGCAAACGAGTTGTTGGGCGGAAAAGGATTCCAGCAACGTGGAAAATTCCCTGAAGGGATTGTCTCCTTTCAGGGTCGAGAGGACCGCCTCTTTGGCCTTTCTGCCGCAGGAAAATTTGGTGTCCATAGGCGCTGGCCTTGGTGTTTTGCCACGGCTCCCCTCAGGGGCTGTGGTACGAAAAAAAAGCGTGGCCAGCAGGCTGTTGCGGCCTGCGGGCCACGCTTTGGGGGAGGGCTACGAGGAGCGGAGCTTCTCTTTAATCGCGGTTGCCAATTTCCGCCCCATCTCTTTGCATTGGGCGAGTTCGTCATGATTGGGACGGAACTTGGAACGCACGCCTTCTACCGGTAAGTCAAAGCCCATTTGTTCTAATTGTTCGGTCAGGTGTTTTACGGATTCACCGCTCCAGCCATAGGAGCCGAAGGCGGCCCCGATTTTGTTGGTCGGGCGCAAACCCTTCATGTATGTTGCCATGTCCGCAACTAAAGGCATGATCCCGTTGTTATGGGTGGGTGAGCCATAGATAATAGCGGCCGCATCCCAGGCCTCGGCCATGACATCGCTGTGGTGGTAGGCTTTGAGGTGCATCAGCCGCGTGGGAATGCCCTCTTCGATCAGGGCGTCGGCAATGGCTTTGGCCATTTGCTCGGTGCTGTGCCACATGGTGTCGTAAACGATAACCGCTTTTTGTCGCGGTTCCTGTTTGCTGAAGCGGTCGTACGCCTCCAGGATTTCCTTAACGTGGCTGCGCCAGATAAGGCCGTGATCCGGGGCGATCATATCGATGTCCCAACCGGCTTTGGTGATCTTTTCCAACACCTTTTGCACGAGCGGAGAAAAGGGGAGAATGATGTTGGCGTAATAATGGGCCGCCTCAGTGAGCAGGGCGTTGAGGTCGACTTCGTCGTCAAAGCGTTCGCTGCCGGCCCAATTTTGTCCAAAGGCGTCGTTCGGGATAAGGAGCTTGTCTTCAGGGATAAACGAGAACATCGAATCCGGCCAATGCAGCATCCTGGCTTCCATGAATTCTACGGAGCGTTTACCCAAGGAAATGGAGGATCCGTTTTTGACCACTTCCAAAGGCAGGTCGTCCCGGTGGAAATACTCGGCAATGGCCTGTTTGCCCATGGGCGAGCAGAAAATTTTGGAGGGCTGGATGGTATCTACAATATGCGGCAAAGCCCCGGAGTGGTCCGGCTCTGCATGGTTGACGACGATGTAGTCGATCTTTTCGGGGTCAATAATGCGCCGGATCTGATGCATGAGTTCACCGCTGTGCTTAGCTGGCACAGTGTCAAAGAGGGTGACCTTGTCGTCAATGACCAGATAGGCGTTGTATGTGGTTCCCCTGTGGGCTTGGGAATAGCCATGGAAATTGTGCAGATTCCAATCCACACTACCCACCCAGTAAATATCGTTTTTCAATTGGGTAATAGCCATGAACATTGCTCCAATAGTAGTATAGACAATTTTTAGTAAGGTGCTGTCGGCAAGCCGGAAAAAAACAGCCACGAGTGACTGCCTTTTTCCGGACGGCTGACAAAAGGCCCCCGGCCGTCGTGACCGGGGGCTCGTGGTTATTCTTTTTCGAAGTCTTCCTTGCCGGCCCCACAGACAGGGCAGACCCAATCCTCGGGAAGGTCTTCAAAGGCGGTGCCTGGGGCGATATCGCTGTCGGGATCGCCCTCTTGCGGATCGTAAACGTAGCCACAGACGGTACATACCCAGCGCTGCATATTCGTGACTCCTTGGGCGTGAGTGAAAGAAATTAGGCTTCAGCTTTCCAGAGGCCGTGGATATTGCAATACTCGCGGGCGGTAACAGCCTTGGCCTCAAGGCAAAATTCTGCCACTGGATTTTGCCCTGGTTTGAGAAATTGCCGGTAGGCTTTGCCGTCGGCTATAAGTTCAATCCATTCGATATAGTGCTTTTCTTCCATGGGATGGGGTACGGAGCCCACACTGACTTTATAGCCATTTTCCGTTTTTTCGATCACGGGGACGTGCTTTTCCTTAGCGGCATCAACCGTACCGGGCTCAATGAGCTTCATGTTTTCCCCGCAGCAAACAAGATCACCCGCACCGCCGTGCAGGACTTCAACAATGTTACCGCATTTGTCGCATTTGTAGACTTGGAGCTGTTCAGGCATAGGGTTCTCCTTTGAGATGAGATTGTGATTTGCCGACGCAAAAAGGTGTTTCAAGTGTACAGTGCACGGTAAAAAGGGTGGGCGCAAATGGCAACCCCTAGTTTAATGTGTCTGCCATTTCTGGCAGGTGGGACAGAGGCCATAAAACTCGAGGCGGTGCCCTAAGATGGTGAAATCGGTGCTCAGCCCGGCTTCAAGCTCGTGGCCATTGCCCTCAAAGTGCACATCCCGGACAATTCCGCACTGTACGCACCGGATATGGTAATGGGGATCAGGATTGCCGTCGAAGCGTTTTTGGAGCCCGGCGGTTTCGAGCTTCATGACGAGCCCCGCTTCGTGCATGAGCTCCAAGTTGCGGTAGACGGTTCCTAGGCTGATCCGAGGCAATGTTTTGCGGACCATGTCATAGATTTCGTCTGCTGTCGGATGTGTGGTGACTGAGCGCAATTCGTCGAGAATGACTTGCCGTTGTCGAGTCATGCGGAGTTCTGGTATATGGGGCATGGGCCCTCCCTCTATCTAAAATTGATAACCATTCTTATCGTTTTTGCTCCCGCCTGTCAAATTAGCATAAAGCAGCTACGTGAAGCCATGTCAAGCAAGTCGAGGTCGGTTGCGTGGAAGTCTCCATTTTGTATTGGGCTTTGTTTAAAATGGTAATGGATCCAGATTTTATTCCATTTCCGCGTAATTATCGATGGTTTGTTTATAGGCGGTGATGCCCTGCAAAAGACCTTGGGCGATATGTTTTTGATATTTGGAGGAAAGGAGTCGTTTCCGTTCCGTTGGGTTGGAGAGGTAGCCCATTTCTACGAGAACAGCAGGCATTTTGGCGCCCATCAGGACATAAAAAGGCGCTTCGCGAACCCCGTGGTCCTGGATGGAATAAAATTGGCGCGAGTGGGAGAGGGCTTTTGCATGCAGTTTCTCGGCTAATTGTTTGGATTCTTTAATCTTGGTGTTGAGCATGAGGTCAGTGAGGATGACTTGTAAGTCGCTTATTTTTTTGACTGAAACAGAGTTTTCCCTGGCCGCGACCCGCACGGCCTCTTTGCTTTTGGCAAGGTTGAGGCTGTAGAGTTCAAAACCCTTTACCTGAGCATTATTATGTGCATTGACGTGCAGGGAGATAAAAAGATCCGCTTTTTTGGAGTTGGCTAGGGCCGTGCGCTCTTCTAAGGGGATAAATTTGTCCTCGGTGCGTGTATAGAGGACTGTAAAGCCTTTTTTTTCGAGCATTTCGCCTAAGCGTAAGGCCACTTCGAGATTAATATCCTTTTCATGAATGTCGCCATGTACCGCCCCCGGGTCTTTGCCACCGTGTCCCGGATCGATCATAACCGTTTGGATGGTCAGCCCGAGTTGCTCCACCAGACTTGAAGTGTATTCATCGTTATCTTTATCGAATTGGTACCCAGATAATTGCGAAGGGGTTTGTTTTTGACTTTTTTCTGGGGCGTATACATCAAGGACCACACGATAGGGATTTTGCAACGAAAAAACGCGGTATTTGTCCAAATTTTCAATATCCAAAACAACTCTGGCCGTGTTGTCCCGGTATTGTCCGGTGCGCACACGACGCAGTAGCCCATCTTGTATGGCGTGGGCCTCATCGCTTTTGTCACCCAGGCGGGTATTATTCAAGTCCACGACGAGCCGATGCGGGGTGTCCAACTCTGGATCGGGCTTGAGGAGCCGTTTGGAAAAATCTGTTTCCTTGTTGAGATCCAAGACCACTCGGGTGTATTCGTCACTGCTCCAGTGACGGATCCGCTGTAGTTTTTTTGTCTCAGAAGCCGCAGAGGGATCCTTTGATGCGGTTTCAGGTTTTTTTTCTGGTTGGGATTGTTTTTCTTGTTTGGATTGTTTTTTGAGTGGCGTGTTGCTTTCTTGGAGCGCAGCTGTGCTATTGTCGTTGCGGCGATCCATTTTTTCCAAAAGTGATTTCGCCTTGGGCAACATATCGCCGTCAGGGTAATTGTGCACTACGGCTAGAAGGTCGAGGTAGGCCTGATCCTCTTCCTCGAGGTGGTCGAGATGGATTTGCGCTTTGCGCAGTTGGGCGTCGTCCGCCCAACTATGGTTAGGGAAACGGTTAACCACCCGCTGGTAGTAGTCTGTTGCCTGCCGAAAGTCTTTCCGGAGGTAGGAGCGTTGTCCCAATTCACTGTAGACGCGGCCGAGATAATATAGGGATTTCGGGGCATAGCCGCCGTCGGGGTTGCGCTGGTAGAGTTCCCAAAACGTGTTTTTGACTTGCATCCAGGAGGAGCGGAATTGGGCCCGTTGTTCGTTTTTCCGCAAGTCATGAAATGTCTCCCAGCCTTGCTGGAATAATTGGGCAGAGCTGGCGGCTAGTGCCAAATCTGCCGATGTACCAGGAAAAGTGGGTATAGTCAGTGCCAGGCCAAGGAGCACGGCAGCGGTAAAGCGGAGGAAAAAAGTCTTCATAGGGCCCATAGCCTCTATCGGATTCGGTCTTTGGATGCCGCCACCCCCCGGAACTGCTGGCCCGAGTTTGCGGCAAAACCAGCTCACGAGAGGCAATCTTGCCGCGGAAGTGAGAAAAAAGGGGTTATTCAACGGTGACGCTTTTAGCGAGGTTTCTGGGTTGGTCTACATCTTTACCAAGGTAAACTGCCATTTCATAGGCGAAAAGTTGCAAGGCCGGCAAGAACAGGAAACTGTCCAAGGCGGAATTGAGATGGGGAAGCTCCCATCGATCATCGCTGGGGATCTCCGTGCCAGGGTTCGTTAAGGCGATAATTTTGCCACCTCGTGCTTGTACCTCTTGGAGGTTGGAGCTTACTTTGGGCAAAAGAGTATCTTGGGGGGCCAAAGCAAATGTTGGGAATTCCGCGTCAATGAGGGCAATCGGGCCGTGTTTCATTTCCCCGGCCGCGTAGCCCTCGGCATGGATGTAGGAGATCTCTTTGAGCTTTAGGGCACCTTCCAGGGCTAGTGGCGCACCGAGTCCTCGGCCGAGGAAGAAGAAGCTGCGGGTTTTACTGTACTGCGGGGTAAGGCGCTGCGCTGTATGCTGCATACGTTCCAGCTCGGTGCTCAAGGTCTGAGGCAAGCGTAGCAATTGCGCGGTGAGACTTTGAGCGGTTTCAATGGGTAGTGTGTTTTTTTGGCGGCCCCAAAAAAGGGCCAGCAGTAATAGCGCTATCATCTGTGAGCACATGGCCTTGGTGGAGGCGACACTGATTTCCGGGCCGGCTTGGGTGTAAATGGTTCCGTCCGCCTCTCGGGCAACAGAGGATCCTACCACATTGCACAGGCCGAGCACGGGAAGATTGTGGGTGCGGGCGATGCGTAGGCCGGCCAAGGTGTCAGCCGTCTCTCCGGATTGGCTGATAGCCAGGGCCAGATCACCGTCTTGAAAAACTTGTTGCCGGTAGCGGAATTCGGAAGCGACTTCGACTTGCACCGGTATCCGGGCCCACTCTTCGATGAGGTATTTGGCCCACAAACCAGCGTGAAACGAAGTTCCGCAGGCAATGATATGCAGTCGTTGGGGCAGGGGCAGGTCGTGGAGCTCTTGGAGCACGACTTTTTGCGTGGCCTCGTCAATGCGCCCGGCCAACCCATCTTGGATGACCTTGGGCTGCTCCATGATTTCTTTGAGCATGAAATGTTTGTACCCGCCTTTCTGGGCCGCTTGGAGGTCCCATTCTACACGGTGCGGGGATTTGGCGATCGGCTGGAGTTTGGAGGCGGTAAAGACTTCCCAAGAGTTGGGTGTGAGGCGGACCATTTCGTCATCTTCCAGAAAAACAACTTCCCGCGTGGAGCCCAAAAAAGCCGGGATATCTGAGGCGACGAAGTTTTCCCCTTGCCCGACACCGAGTAGAAGAGGGCTGGCGTGGCGGGCGGCCCATATCTCATTGGGAAAATCGCGATGGATGCAGGCCAGAGCGTAGGAACCCTCTATCTGTTCCAATGTCGCGGCCAGGGCCTGGCCCAGGGACCCGTGTTGGGTGAAATTTTCAGCCAGGAGATGGACAATGACTTCCGTGTCCGTCTGGGAGGCAAACGTGTGGCCCTTGTCCTGTAGAGCGTGTTTGAGCTCTTGGAAGTTTTCGATAATGCCGTTATGTACCAAGGCGAATTTATGCTGTTCGTCTTGGTGGGGATGGGCGTTTTGGGTGGTGGGCAGACCATGGGTGGCCCATCGGGTGTGCCCCAGCCCACTTGTGGCCTGGAGATGCTGGCAGGTGCTCAGGCAGTTCTCAAGATTATTGAGCTTCCCTTCGGCACGGATGACGTGCAATTCTTTATTCTGGAGATAGGCCACCCCGGCTGAATCATAGCCGCGGTATTCCAACCGGCGCAACCCATCGATAAGAAGCGGGACAGCGGGACGGTGCCCTGCATAGCCAATAATTCCACACATATAAAACGATCCTTTTTTGTTAGTGTCCGAAATCCATGAAAATGAAAGCCACAATCCGTTTCCGGGTTGAGAACACGATCTGTACACGCTCTTAGCGGGCATTGGAAGCATACCGCGGGCGCACGGTGCTGTGTGCAGGGCAAACACTCACGTTTCTTTGCAGGCCGTGGGGAAAATTTTGTAAGGTCGGTCCATGGACCGGGCGAACTCCCCTAAGACGGCGCAGCTGGCTGTGTCCCGTGGGTGATTTGTTTCCATTTTTCGGCCAATGCTTTTAGGGCTTTGCCGCGATGGCTGCGCCTGTTTTTTTCTGCGGCAGGAAGCTCAGCGCTCGTACAGCCGCATTCGGGGTCGAAAAAAAGCGGATCGTACCCGAATCCATTGCTTCCTGCCGGTGAGTCGGCGATGTATCCTTCCCACACGCCTTCGACCGTGGTTTCTTTTCCGTCGGGGGTAACGACCGCGAGCACGCAGCGAAAACGGGCGCTCCGTTGCTCAAAAGGGATCCCGGCGAGTTCGCGGAGGAGCTTGGTGTTGTTCCGTTCATCGTCGGCCTCAGGGCCGCTGTAACGAGCGGAGTGCACGCCAGGGGCGCCGTCTAGGGCGTCGACTTCCAGGCCGGAGTCATCCGCCACGGCTATATAGCCCGTGGCCGTAACCACGGCCCGGGCTTTTTCCAGGGCGTTGGCCTCAAATGTTACCCCGGTTTCCGAGAGGGGGCCAAGGGTGGGAAAGGCGTCGAGCCCCAAAATTTCAATGTGGGTGCCGTGGGCGTCGAGCATTTCGCAAAGTTCCTTGCGTTTACCGGTGTTGTTGGTGGCGAGCACTATCTGGGTCATAATAGGCCTCTTGTTTGAGATTTAGGACGAACCCTCTGCCGTCGGGTCCGAATAGGGGGACGCCCTAGGAGCGAAATATGGATCCAATCCCGAGGCAGAGCGGATGTGCAGATCCTGCTGGGGAAAAGCGATTTCCACCCCGTTGTCCCGGAAACTTTGATCGATCTGGAAGCGCAGGTCTGATTCGGTGATCCAGCCGTTATTGATATCAGACCAGAAATATAAAATAAAATCGAGGGCGGACTCGCCGAAGTTGGCAAAGCGGACAAAAGGTTCCGGATAGCGAAAAACTTGGGGGTGTTTGCCGGCCTGTTCAAGGAGCAACCGTTTGACCGTTTCTGTGTCCGATCCGTAGGTTACACCCACTTGGATTTTGCGACGCAGACTCACGTCCTTGTGGGTCCAATTGGTGATCCGCCCGCTGATCAGTTCGGCATTGGGCACGAAGATGGTGGAGTTGTCAAAGGTCTGCACCACTGTGGTGCGGATATTGATTCGTTTGATTTGCCCCCAAGTTCCAGTGAGGTCGACGATATCCCCGGGCTGGATGGAACGTCCAAAAAGCAGGATGAGGCCGCTGACGAAATTGTTGATAATACTTTGCAGGCCGAACCCGATACCCACGCTCAATCCACCGGCGATGACTGTCAGGCTGGTGAAATTAAAACCGAGGAAATACATGGCAGCTAGCGCAAAAAGTCCCCATACCATGTAGGAGATAATCGTCTGCAATGATTCGGCCGTTCCCTTTTCCCAATGCCCTTGTTTACGGATGATATTCTCGAAAAGGGAGCGAAGGACAAGCAATCCGGAGCGGGCGAGGTAAAACCCGATGAGCACTCCAAGTACGCGCATAAAATTAAACGAAACCTTCCCCCAGCCGACCTTGAGCTCCAGTAAATCATCCAAAAATGGATAGCCGCCTAGGCTGTAGCCGATCCAGCCGACCAGAAAGGCCAGGGCTCCAGTCCAGACCAGCGGATACCCTATGCCCTGCGCGGCGCCTTTGAGTAGGCTGGTGAGTAAGGTGGGGGCGGATTTTTGGCTCCAAACCTTAAAAAGAGAGGCGATGCCGGTACCGAGTTGTACGGCGAGCCAAAAAATGAACCAGGCGGCAGTGAGAAAAAGGGTGAAATGGACATACCCGGTGAGCGAGCCAAGAGTCAAAAGAAAGAAGAACGGCACACTCGCCCCGAAAATTGAGCGTTCCAAGCGGGGTTTGTCCGAGGTGTAACGTTTTTTGCTCCATATAGCGCCAAAGGTTAATACCAAGGCCCAAGTGGGCCCCAGGAAAAGTGGTGGTATGTTCAGGTCCTGCAAGAAAATGGCAAGTGCGTACAAAAACCAAAGTAACCGTAAATGGTTACGTCGTGGGGCATTTTCCCCGAGTTGGAATTGCCGCAGGGGCCATAGAGCGAGCATAATGCCCCAACTTAAAAACAGCTGGGTGCAGCTGCGTATGAGGCAGCCTTGACCACTTGGCAAAAGAATCGTGGCAGCTATAAGAGCCAACCCTAGGGCCACCCAATATAAGGGTGGCCCCATTTCCCGCATGCTCAGCTGCAGCGAGCTCTTTTGCAGCGCCGGGAGTATCCAGAGATGGATAGGGATCATGGCGAGGGCGAAAAAAATCAAAGCCACCGAAGTCAGGGCATACCAATCGATATCCCCGAGCAACACCATCCGGGCGTATGTGGGCAGATACTTGAACCATCGCGAGAGGCTCTGTATGCCCCCGGTATCTTTTATGGCCAAGACGGTTGGTGTGGGGTCGAAAAAATACTGCCGCCACAAAGAGTCTAAGGTTTTGTCCAAGGCGCTGACAGTGGATCCGAGATCGTTTTCCAGGGCTGTCGCTGGTCGCAGATGTTTCTCGAGCCGCGAACTCAAGGCCTTGGCTTTTTGTTTCAGCTCGGCAAGGGATTGGCGGTAGGTTTGGAGCTCTTCCTGAGAATCCAGGGCCGGAGCGCTGAGGTTTTGGAGTTCATTTTGTCGGGTTTCAAGGTCGGTACGGATAGTTTCTAGGCGAGATTGGGCCTCGCGTAAGGGGAGGCTGGCTGTTTGGAGTTTTGTGTTCAGAGATTGGATTGTATTGCGCAGCCCCAAGGTTTCACGCGGATTAGTTGTCGAAAGGCTTTTAAGCGCTGTAAGGCGGTTTAATTCGTCACGTAAGGTCTGAACGTGTTCGTTGACGGCCTCTGTGTTTTGCTCAAGGCTATTTTCAAGCTGCTGCAGCTGTTGCTGCAGGTCCGCAATTTCTTCTTGCTTGCTTTGGACAAGGGCTTCCAGGCGTTGGGTTTCGGCGCGTATCGCTGCTGGCTGCGCCCAGCCCGCCACTGGAGACAACACCCAGAGGAAAAAGCACAGGCTAAGGCTTGCCAGGAGCATGAACGACCGGTCTGGAGAGGGGATACGCATAAACACGACGATTTTTAAAGCCTATGGCACAATATGTGCGGATTGTGGGCGCTGGGTCAGAGACGAATGGTTATAAATATACTGTGCGCGGCAGGGGAATTCAAGCCGCTTGTCAAGCGCCCTTCGGCAACGTATGCGATGTTCTCGCAGCAGAACCGCTTGTAGTGGGGAAGGACTATGCAAGAACCGATTTGTGTTTTTACGATAAGTTTAGGGTGCCCGAAAAATCGCGTAGACACCGAGTTCCTCCTCGGAGCACTGGGGTCGGCGTATCGGCCCGCTGAAGAGGTTGGGGAGGCGCAGGTGGTCTTGATCAATACGTGCGCCTTTATTGAGCCGGCTGTGGAGGAATCCGTGCAGCAAATACTCGAAGTGGCTGAGGAGATGTCCGAGCTTGTGCCCCGACCACTTTTGGCGGTGACCGGGTGTTTGGTGGCCCGGTACGGTCAGGAGCTTGTCCAGGAGCTGCCCGAGGTTGATCTGTGGTTACCGCTTGCTGAGCAAGGGGACTGGAGCAGGCGCCTTTTCCAAGCCCTGGGCCGGTCGGTGCCCCAGGCCACGGGGCGTGTAGTGACAACGGGGGCGGCTTCGGCCTATCTTAAAATAAGCGAGGGATGCGATCACGCCTGCCGGTTTTGTATTATTCCCCAGTTGCGGGGGCCGCTTCAGAGCCGTGCCCTGGAGGAACTCGTTCTGGAGGCCGAATTCCTGGTTGCCCAAGGTGTGCGGGAAATCGTACTCGTCGCCCAAGATGTCGCCAATTATGGACATGATCTCGGTCTTAGGCACGGTTTGCAGAGGCTGGTGGAGGCGCTTGCCGCAGTGCCGGGCCTTTTTTGGATTCGGCTGTTGTATTTGTACCCTGCCGGGGTGACACCGGAGTTGTTGCGTTTTTTACGCGACAGCGCTCCCCTGGTGGTGCCCGCGTTTGATATCCCTCTCCAGCATGCGCATCCGGAGATTTTATCCCGTATGGGGCGGCCCTTCGCCCGGGATCCTTACCGGGTGGTGGATACGGTGCAAGAGGTCCTGCCCCATGCGGCGCTACGCACCAGCCTGATCGTTGGCTATCCTGGGGAGGAGGAAAAGCACTTCACCTCGCTGCGTCGATTTATGCACCATGTCCGTTTCCACAATTTGGGGGTGTTTCCGTATTATCCTGAAGACGGCACTGCCGCAGCGGACATGCCGGGACAAGTTCCGGAAGCGGTCAAATACGAAAGGCGGGATATCCTCATGGCGGAGCAGGCCGCGATCAGCGAAGACCTTTTGGCCGAGTATACAGGAAAGTCGCTCCCTGTTCTTGTGGAGCATCCTGATCCGCATTGGCCGACGCTCTATCAAGGCCGGGTTTGGTTCCAGGCCCCTGAAGTGGATGGCCTAACCTACATCAGCGGGCATACGCTTTATCCTGGAATGGTGGTCCAGGGCGAGATTGAGGAGAGCAAAACCTACGATTTGGTCGCCTTGGCCCTGGATGAAAGCTGAACCGATTCAAGCCTAAACGAAAATTTATATTTTTTGCTCCCAGGAGTTGTCAAGCGGTGGGCGATCTGCTAGAGGGGGTAAAATTCCATGTGTTAGGGGGTATGTGTATTTATGGTAGAGACGCAAATGTCAAACAACTTTCCGGCAGACGCTGAAGCAGAAAACGAGGAGATGAGTTTCGAGGCCGCCCTTGAAGATTATCTCCAACCCGATTTTGGCGAGGTCGAAGACGGGAGTATGGCGCGCGGGGAAGTCGTGCGCATCGGCGATGAATCAGTCCTTGTCGACGTAAATTTTAAGTCCGAGGGCGAAGTTCCCATCGCCGAATTTCAGGATAGCGAAGGGAACCTGAAAGTGTCCGTGGGCGACAAAGTTGATGTCTTTGTTGTGCACAAGGACGAACTCGAAGGCACGATCCGGTTGTCCTACGAGCGGGCCAAGCGCATGAAGGTCTTGGACGATCTGGACGAAAAGATGCAAAACGAAGAGAACGTGACCGGTCGTATTATCCGCCGTATAAAGGGAGGATATGTGGTCGAGGTTCACGGGGTGGAGGCTTTTCTCCCCGGTTCTCATGTGGATTTGCGCCCGGTTCCGGATATGGACGCCCTTGTGGGGCAGGATTTCGAATTCCGGATTCTGAAGATCAACCGCCGCCGCAGCAACGTGATCGTTTCCCGCCGGGTCCTTTTGGAGGAAGAGCGGGAATCCAAACGTCAGGATTTGCTCCAGACGTTGCAAGAAGGTCAAGTTGTGCAAGGCAAGGTCAAAAATATTACCGAATACGGGGTTTTTGTGGATTTGGGCGGGCTCGACGGCCTGCTGCACATCACGGACATGGCCTGGAAGCGTATCCGGCACCCCAAAGAGATGGTACAGCTCGGGGACGATCTGGAGCTGAAGGTGCTCAGTTTTGATCAAGATTCCGAGAAGGTTTCTTTGGGATTGAAGCAACTCGTTCCGGACCCCTGGGTAGATATCGCCAATAAGTTCCCTGAAGGGGAGAAATTCTCTGGTAAGGTGACAAACATTGTTGATTATGGGGCATTCGTGGAGTTGGAAGCTGGGGTCGAAGGGCTGGTGCACATCTCTGAGATGTCCTGGACCCGCAAATTGCGGCACCCTTCCCAAGTCTGTCAGGTGGGCGACGAGGTCGAGGTGGTTATCCTCGGTGTCGATTCGGAACGCAAGCGCATTTCCTTGGGTATGAAACAAGTCCGGCCGAATCCCTGGGATGTGGTTTCCGAAAAATATCCAGAGGGCACCATCCTGGAGGCCCCGATCAAAAATATTACCGATTTCGGAATGTTTATCGGGATCGAAGACGGCATCGACGGCCTGATCCATGTCTCTGACATCTCTTGGACTAAAAAGATCCGCCATCCCAACGAGTCCTACCAGGTGGGCGATGTGGTGCAGGCCAAGGTGCTCACAGTGGACAAAGAGAATGAGAAGTTCACCTTGGGCATCAAGCAGCTCTCTGAAGACCCGTGGGGACAAATTCCGGCTCGGTATCCCGTAGGCACCAACGTGCAGGGCAAAGTGACGAACATCACCGACTTCGGCCTTTTTGTTGAGGTGGAAGAAGGGATCGAAGGCTTGGTCCACCTTTCCGAACTGAGTCGGAAAAAGATCAAGACCCCCAGTGAGCACTTTGAAGAGGGGCAAGAGGTGGCCGCGAAGGTCATCCATGTCAGCGGTGATGAACGCCGGCTCGGTTTGTCGATCAAACAGTTCGAAGAGGAAGAAGAGCAACGGCGTACCCGTGAACTCAAAAATCAACCCGGAGCGGCTACCCCGAGTGGCAATAATTTGGGTGATTTGATCCGGCAGAAGCTTGAGGATGGAGAATAACACGCCGAATTTCAGTCAGCGCCATCCGTTTGTTTTCGGATTTATGCTTATAGTAGCGGCTGTGGCCCTCCTGGTGGGGGCCATGGCCGTTTTCTCGTATTGGTCCAGCCCGGGGGGGTGGGGGCAGCCCAAATTGGGTGTTGTCCATGTGCGCGGTATGCTCACGGACGCCCGCCCCATTACCCGCTGGATTGAGACGTTGGAACAAAAAAGCAGTGTCCAAGGCGTTTTGGTGCGAATAGATTCCCCTGGGGGCGTTGTGGCGCCGTCCCAGGAAATATTTTCCGCTATCCAGTCTTTGGCGGCCAAAAAACCAGTGGTCGTTTCCATGGGGTCGGTGGCGGCCTCGGGTGGATATTATGCCGCTGTGGGAGCCCCGACGCTTTTTGCCAATCCCGGGACGATTACGGGCAGTATCGGCGTCAAGGCGCAATTGACCAATTTCCAAGACCTGTTGCACAAGCTTGGGATTGAAGATGAGACTGTGGTCAGTGGCCCGCTGAAGGACGCGACTTCTGCTTCCAAGCCAATGACCGAGGCCGAGCGGACCTATATGCAGAATATGGTCGACGATATGCATGAGCAATTTGTGCAGGCCATTGTCGAGGGTCGGGATATGGAGGAAGAAGTGGTGCGCCGTTTAGCGGACGGTCGGGCCTACACCGGACAACAGGCCAAAGAATTGGGTCTGGTGGACGCGCTAGGCTCCATGCATGACGCGCTGAAGTTTTTGCGCCAGGAAGCTGAGGTGGGTTCAGAGTATGCTTTGGTGGAAGGCCCGGAGCGCGAGATGTCGTTGTTGCAATGGTTGTTGAGTACGGTCGGTATAGAGTGGCCAGGTACAGGTGGTGGGCAAGCCCACTGGGAATTTTGGTATGAGTGATGCAGCCCAGGGTCTGCGGGAAAAGTTGGACCACGGCGGACGGTTAACCAAGGCGGAGGCGCTATCTCTGGTGCGCAATGCCTCAGTACATGAGCTTGGCACAATGGGGCTTGCGAGCCGCACACGCCGTCACGGGCAAAAGGCGTATTATGTCTATAACCAGCACCTCAACTATACCAACATCTGCGCAAACCAGTGTCGTTTTTGCGCCTACAGCAAGAAACGCGGCGAAAAAGGGGGCTTTACCTATTCTGCGGCCCAGGCCCAGCAATATCTCGAAAAACGCAAAGATGCCCCGGTACGGGAAGTACATATTGTAGGGGGGCTGAACCCTGCCTTGCCCTACAGCTATTATATTGATCTCCTCCGGGCCGTGAAGCAGACGCGACCAGGGGCCCGGGTCAAGGCGTTTACCGCCGTGGAGATCGCGTTTTTGGCGGACAGCTACGGTAAATCGGAAGCCGCTGTACTGGAAGAGCTGATTCAGGCCGGCCTGGACGCGCTTCCAGGGGGCGGGGCCGAAGTCTTTGATCCCGATTTGCGTGACAAACTTTGCCCGGAAAAGGTGTCTGGGCAGCGGTGGCTGGACATCCACAGAACCGCCCATTCCCTTGGGCTGCCCACCAATGCGACTATGCTTTTCGGCCATATTGAGGGCTGGGAGGAGCGGTTGGCCCACCTCGAAGCGCTTCGCGATCTTCAGGATGAAACCGGTGGCTTTCTGTGTTTTATTCCCTTGCCCTATCAGCCGCAGAACAACCGACTCGGTGGGGTTGGGCCGGATGGACAGGAATATCTGCGCATGATCGCTCTATCGCGGTTGTTTTTGGATAATGTGCCGCACCTGAAGGCCTATTGGGTGATGGCCGGGATTAAACCGGCCCAACTGGCCCTCTGGGCTGGTGCCGACGATTTTGACGGCACGCTGGTTGAGGAGCGGATCGGACATGCCGCTGGCGCGGATGCCCCTGCCGGGATGACGGTTGCTGAACTTGAGCAGGCTATTGCTGCTGCTGGATTTACAGCTGTCCAGCGGGACACCTTTTTCCGCCCATTGGGCTCGGTGTCCTAGTCTTACCCAGTCCGCTGTCTCCAATATGCGCAGGATGGGGTGGAAATACGCCGAGCTCGATATATTTTGGTGCTCTGGCAGGAGAATTGACGCTGCCAGCGTCATGGGGTATCTGCCAAAAAACGTTGGGACGTTTCGGAAACCGGGAGGAGTTGAATATGGATGTATTGGGCACGCTCTTGTCGAATATGAGCGAAAGCACCACAGCGGGCATGTTTGGGGTCGGCGGCATTGTTGTATATTTTGTGGCTATTGTTGCCGCGGCTCTGTTTCGCATTAAGGAACTTTACCACGCAGAAGGGCACCACTAGCAGGCGGGCTTGAACAGCAGCGCACAAAAACGGCGGGGAACTCCCCGCCTTTTTTGTGCGCTCGAAATACTTGGATCTGGGAATCGGGTATTGGCTGAGCCCGATCCCGGTATTTTGTCCACGTCTTGGAAACGCCTCCCCCTGGCGTGTTTCCGGGGGGTGTTGTTTGTGGGATGTTGCTCTGGATCAGGGCCTTTGTTGGGGAACGGACGCAGGAGTGTATGCGGGCTGTGCGCAAAGTCCCCCCTCGGAGCCGAGGCAAGCCCAATCCGATAATGGGTATCAGAGCCGCCCCTTGGTAAACTTTTCCGGGCCAGTGGCCTGGCACGTTACGGCGCTGGATGGCCGTACGTCTTCAATTCCTCTACAAGTTGGAGCAGATAGGTGCCGTACTCGTTCTTGGCCATCGGTTGGGCGAGTTTTTGGACTTGGGTGGATGAGATGTAGCCTTGGCGCAGGGCGATTTCTTCTATGCAGCCGAGCTTACACCCCTGGCGCTCCTGAATAGCTTGGACAAAGCTTGCGGCTTGATGCAGAGATTCATGGGTCCCGGCATCGAGCCAGGCGTACCCACGGCCCAGGGCCTCTACCTGGAGCTGGCGGTTTTCCAAAAACACGGTATTGATATCCGTTATTTCCGTTTCCCCCCGGCGTGAAGGGCGCAACTCAGCGGCTATATCGACAACGGTGTTGTCGTAAAAGTAGATTCCGGGCACCGCATATTTGGAGCGGGGCTGGTCGGGTTTTTCTACAATCTTGGTGGCCCGGCCCTGGGCATCGAATTCTACGACCCCATACTGGCGAGGGTCGCGGACCGGATACCCGAAAATTATGCCCCCTGTTTGGAGGGCGGCGCAGCGTTGTAAGATGCGCGAGAGGCCTTCGCCGTACAAGAGATTGTCCCCTAAAACGAGACAGACCGTATCGTCGCCGATAAATTCCCGGCCCAGGAGAAATGCTTGGGGGAGTCCCTGCGGTTTTTCCTGGGTTTGGTAGGTAAAGCGTAAACCGAGTTGTTCACCGCTGCCCAGCAGACGTTCAAATCGCGGGGTGTCTTCTGGGGTGGAGATAATGAGGATATCCCGGATACCGGCTAGCATGAGCACGGATAAGGGATAGTATATCATTGGTTTGTCGTAGATGGGCAAAAGTTGTTTGCTCACAGACCAGGTGAGCGGGTACAGACGGGTCCCAGAGCCGCCGGCAAGAATGATCCCTTTCATGGACACTCCGCAATATCTCTTGTCTTTGGTTGCATGAGCGTAGGTGCTCGGGGGGTGATAGCCGGTTGTGGGCAGGGGGGCAAGTCAGAGGGAAGAGGCCCCCAGCGCAAAAGGGAAACCGGGATTGTCAAAGATAGCGGCAGGGGTCAAAAGAACGCCCCGGCGGGGCCGGGGCGGGTGTATCACTCTTCCCAGGTGATGCATTCGCTGGGACAACTGTCCATGGCCTCTTGGATTTGGTCTTCAGGGCCACCTTCTTCTTTGATGACGTAGGCTTTTCCCTCGTCTTCGTCAAAAGCAAAGACCTCTGGACAGATTTCTACACAACTTTCACAACCGATGCACTCGTCTTGATCGATCACTACCTTACTCATGGGTCTCTCCTTTTTCGAAGTTTGCTGTCCGGGCCTTCCCTCTGATCTCCTTCCTGTTTCGCCTTTTAGCACAGAAGAAAAGCTGACAGCAATGGGCGTTTTCATATCTTGTGCCCGGGTTTCGTGCTGTTTGATTCTACCGCAGAGGGTATGGGGCGGGTGCAGAGGGACAAAGGTTTTGTGTGCTTTGTTGGATTGGATTGTTTCCAGAAAAGGCTTCTTGACAGGGACAGTCGATTGGTCCAAAGGTAGGACCAATTTAGGGCAGGAATGAACGTATGGATTTTTCGGTGACCCCTGCGCGCAAGGCAAAAGTGTATGAAGATGTCGTGCGTCAGATCGAACAGCTGATCGCCAGTGGTGCCCTCCGTGAAGGTGACCGGCTGCCGCCGGAGCGGGAGTTGGCCGCTTTGTTTAAAGTCTCGCGCAATTCTGTGCGGGAAGCGGTATTGGCCCTTGAATCCCGCGGCCTGGTCGCTAGTCGGGTGGGGGCTGGGACGTTTGTGCGCAGCACGGAGCAGGATTTGGTGGCCCCTTTGGCCCGCTGTATTGAAAAGCAGCGGCAGCGACTGCATGAAATTTTCGAACTCCGCTTACTGCTTGAACCCCAGATTATAGGTTTGGCGGCATTGCATATTTCCACGCAACACCTTGAAACACTCAAAGCGATTGTTGCTGAGCAAGAGGATCGAGTGGCCCGAAACGAGGCGTGGGGGGATTTGGATAGCCGTTTCCACCGAATCATTGTCCAGGCCTCCGGTAATAGCGTCCTCTGTTCTGTGTTTCGCGAATTGGAAAGTATATTGGACGAAGTTCGCGATGAAAGCCTGCAGACAATGGCCCGGGCCCAACACTCACTCGCCACGCACAAGCGGATAGTAAGAGCTCTTGCGCATGGAGACCCGGAAACCGCTTCGCAGGAGATGGAGGACCATCTGCTCGGCGTGGAGGCGGCTAAAGACCAACCGTAGCCTAAGGGGCGGCGGACGCTCTGAAATAAAGGAAACATGGCCTATAAAAGGCGGGCGGTAAAGCTGTTCGCCAACACAAAGGAGGAAAAGCGATGCAGGAATTCAAAGATACGGCTCGTGAGCGGATGAAGGGCTATTGCCGGGTTTGCCGTGTCTGTGACGGCAAGGCGTGTGCCGGGGAAGTCCCGGGTATGGGGGGGCTGGGAACGGGCAGCGCCTTCCAGTCCAACGTCCGGGCCTTGGCGGCGCACCAATTCAATATGCGGCTGCTCCATGAGGTGGCCGATCCGGACACCGATGTGCGCCTCTTTGGACAGGACCTGGATCTGCCGGTTTTGGCCGCGCCCATCGGGGGCGTTTCTTTTAATATGGGCGGTGGCGTCAGTGAAGGCGAGTATATCCGGGCGGTGGTACATGGTTGCAAAGCTGAGGGGACCCTTGGATGCGTCGGTGACGGGGTGCCGCCGTTTATCCATGAAGAAGGCTATGCCGCTATTCAAGAGGCCGGCGGGGCCGGGATCCCGTTTATCAAGCCGTGGGAAGATGAGGAACTTTTTGAGAAAATGCGCAAGGTAGCCGATGCGGGAGCCACTATCGTGGGCATGGACGTGGATGCCGCTGGGCTGATCACCCTGCGCAAGATGGGCCGCCCCGTTTCCCCTAAGCCGGTCCATGAATTGCGGAAAATCCGGGAAAAAACAGCAATGCGCTTTATCATCAAGGGCGTTATGACCCCGGATGAGGCCAAGCTGGCTGTGGAGGCTGGCGCTGACGGCATCGTGGTCTCCAACCACGGCGGGCGGGTCCTGGACCACACCCCAGGGGTTGCCGAGGTTTTGGGTGAAGTAGCCGAAGCCGTGAAGGGAGAGACCGCGATCCTTGCTGATGGAGGTGTCCGAACCGGCGGGGATGTGCTGAAGATGCTCGCCTTGGGGGCAGAAGCGGTCATGGTCGGACGGCCGATTTCCATCGCTGCCGTGGGCGGCTTGGAAGACGGAGTCCGCACAGCGTTGCAGCAGATGCGTACTGAACTCAAACAGGCCATGGTCCTGACGGGAACCGCTCGCGCTTCAGCCGTGACGCGTCAGATCTTGCGCGGCTAAGTGGAGGAGGGGAGATGCTCACTGCCTTAGTCATGTATTTGGCCTTAGGGGCCTTTGCCGGGGTTTTAGCCGGGTTGCTGGGCATTGGTGGCGGACTGGTTATAGTGCCTATGTTGGCATTTATGTTTAGCGCCCAGGGGCTGCCCGAGGCCTATATACTGCATTTGGCCCTAGGGACCTCTCTGGCGACCATTATTTTCACTTCTATTTCCAGTTTGCGGGCCCACCATCAGCACGGTGCGGTCAAATGGCCGGTGTTTTGGCGCATTGCCCCGGGTATTGTAGTGGGCACGTTTTTGGGTTCCTGGATAGCGGCCCAATTGTCGACCAATTTTTTAAAGGGATTTTTCGCTTGTTTTTTGTTCTATGTCGGGGTGCGGATGCTGCGTGGCAGTAAACCCAAGCCGTCACGGCAACTGCCGGGAACCATCGGTATCTTTGGCGCTGGTAGCGGCATCGGGATCTTTTCCAGCCTGGTGGGGATTGGCGGCGGCACCTTGTCGGTGCCGTTTCTCGTCTGGTGCAACGTAACTATGCACATGGCCATTGGTACGGCCGCGGCTATCGGGTTACCCATTGCCTTGGCCGGGAGTCTGGGCTATGTGGTCAATGGGTTGGGGACCGAGGCTTTGCCTTGGTATTGTCTCGGGTTTATCCATGTTCCGGCCCTGGTGGGCATTATCTTGGCCAGTGTGGTGACCGCGCCGGTCGGGGCGCGTTTAGCACACACATTGCCGGTGGCAAAGCTGAAAAAAATCTTTGCCGTCTTGTTGCTTTTTGTTGGGCTGCGTATGCTCTGGACCCTGATGTAGATTTGGGTCTGTCTCCAAAAAACAGAAACGCCCCCTTCCGTGGCCACATTATGGACGGGAGGGGGCGTTTCTGCGTTCAGCGGTAGAGTAATACAAGGCCGGGGACCCTGATTCATGGGGGATAACTGAGAGTTTTGTCCATGAGGTAGTCATCCATGACAAAGCCCTGTCCAATATCCTGACAGATGGCCCGTCGTTGGATAAAGCCCATGTGTTCATAGGCCCGGATGGAGGCTGTATTATTTTTATTCACTGTCAGCCAGATATACAGAGTTTTCAGGTCGCGGGCCACCGATTCCACGTGCTCTAGGGCTAGGCGGCCTAACCCCTGGCCGCGGCGCTCACGGCGGACATAGATTTTGCTCAAAAATAACTCCCCAGCCTCCGGATCAGGCACCACGCCAATATAGCCAATCGCCTCGTGGTGTTCGAGGATCAGATCGTAGCGGGCGCCCCCATGTATTTGGGCGGCGATGGCCTCTGGGCTTTGAAATTTGGGGACCATGTAGTCGACTTGGGCCTGGCCGATGATTGGGGTGTAGTGTTCGTACCAGATTTCCCGGGCCAAGGCGGCAACCCGGTCGATCTCCTGGTTAGTGTGGACCTTATGGATTGTGGGCATAGGGTAGCTCTCGCAGTAGTCTTGTTTTGTTTTGAAACCGTGCGTTCGATTTCAGCATTTCCCCCGGCCTTGCATGGCAACTTGGCGGTCAAGATGATTCGCATGCAGGCGGAGGGTATCCAGTTTCAGATTTACCACCAGCCGGGGGAGGACTGGTGTAGCCAGTGGGGTGCGGTTCGATTAACCGGTATTGTGCCAGGAGGGGAGTTGCAAGCCAACGGCGCCAATCGTGCTGGGCTGCTGGTAAACTCCCGCAAGCGGTTTTTGTG
>JBNJGM010000009.1:0-35320 GCA_051747685.1 Thermodesulfobacteriota bacterium
AAAAGGGGCGCAATCAGGTCCGGATGGCGGGGTAAGGAAATACATAGACTGCGGGTGAGCACAGCATCACTTTAAAAAATAGAAGCTCCGGGGCTGGGGTATAGACGCCTTATATGGTCCAATCCTGGACCGGTTCGGGGTGCGAAAGGAGAAACTGCTATGGATGCCCACATTCCTGAACACGCCAAAAACACGATTGCAAATGGCATTCGGGACAAATACAGCCAAGTGGCGGAAAATCCGGAAGGATGGTTTCATTATCCAACCGGACGCGCTGGCTTAGAGGCTTTGGGCTATGATCCCGCATTGCTCCAGCGATTGCCAGAGAGAGTCGCTGCCGGCTATTGTGGGGTCGGAAACCCGTTTTCGCTCGGGCCCATCGACCAAGGACAAACGGTGCTGGACATTGGCTGCGGCGCTGGGGTGGATACCCTGTTGGCTGCCATGTTGGTCGGTCCGGCGGGGAACGCCACCGGCGTGGATATCGTTCCGGAAATACTACAACGAGCGGAAACGAACCAGGAACTGGCCGGGATCTCCAACGCGACCTTTTCCCATATCTGTGACGAGCGGCTCCCTTATGCGGACAACAGCTTTGATGCCGTAATCTCCAACGGGGTGTTCAATCTGATTCTGGATAAAGCGGCGGCGTTATCGGAAGCGAGGCGTGTCCTACGCCCCGGCGGCAGGATCATGATCGCTGACCAAATCCTCGCAGGCCCACTGGAGAAAGATCTGCCATCCAGGGTAGCAAGTTGGTTCCAATGAGAAGGCGGGGCCGTACCGGGAAAGGATTTCCTGGCCCTCATGGAACAGGCCGGTTGTGTCAATGTGCAATTTGTGGACTACACCGGATTTAACAGCGCCCCTGCGACACGGGGAGCCTTGTTTCGCGGGGAGAAATGATTTCTGGTCCATGCTCATACCTCTATTCCTGACCAAAAAGGCACTGGGAATGGAGCTTTTTCTCGATATTAAGTATGTTCGGACGATCCAAATCGCAATCGGGATCGAAGAGATATGGCGCTTGGACACGAGAAAGTGGTCAAGATGTGCTGGTTGTCGGCACGGCGCTGGGCACGATGGAAAACTGGAAGCGAAAGCATCAACTCGGCCAGATGGCCGCGATGCTCAGCCGTCTCGGCGGGTTACCTAAGTTCGAGAGGAGCAAGCGGCCTCCAGCGTCGATTCCGAACCCGATAGCGATTTCGATCCCGAAAAAAGAAAATCCCTACAAACGGATGCACTGGACGTTCATTCTTCGTGCCAGTGGTCCTCAGCGTTATGCTGGTTGGGCCTTGATAGGATCTAGAGATTAGACGATCGGTTGTAGCGGGCACCTTGATTTTCATGCCAGTTTCCGTTCACCGTTCACAAGGCCGGCGTGGTGCGTTGGTCCGACCCCGGCTCGAGTCACCGGCGCGGACCAACCAGACAAAACGGGTCGCGGTCACGGGTTATGTCCACTCCTGCAGCCGCGCTGACTGCCAGACAACCGCCGCAGACCGGACGTACCCGGCAATCGCGGCACTCGGCCGGGCCGGTGCGATAATGCCGGGCGGCTGAACTATAATAAATGGACGTCAGGTCCTCTTCACCGATGTGCCCGATCCGGGACGGAAATTTGCGACAGGCATGGACCTCGCCGTCAGCCAGCAGGGAGAGAAAATTAAAGGCCGCGCCGCAACCAAAGCCAGTACAGCCGCCGCTCACGGTCTGATTTGTATCCCAGCGCCTACTGTTGAGCACATTGTCTTTAAGCCCGAGAAAGGGCATTTCCTCGCAGGCCTGAAGGTACTCGGTCATGAACGCGCCGTAGGCCTCAGGTGTGGGCAAACGCAGGCTGGCGCCTTCGCCGACAGCGGACAGACGGTTGAAGGTAAACCGGTCGGCTCTGCCCTGAAGTTCCCGGGCCAGGGGCAGGACTTGGTCCATATTTTGATCGGTGAGGGTGAGCATGACCTGGGAGGAGATTTCCATCTCCTGGAGCAGAGACAAGAACCGCAGACTGCTCTGGAAATGTCCACGCCCTCTGGCCCAATCGTTGTGGGGTTCCAATCCTTCGAGACTTATCTGGTAGGCGGCTAGGGGTTGGATAGCCTGGAGTCTCTCTAGGGTCTCCCGCTGGCAGGGGTTTCCAAGAATCGCCAGAATAAAGCCACGGTCGCTAGCCTCGCGGTACAGCTCTGTGAAATGGGGATGCAGCAGGGGATTGCCGCCGGTGAAGGTGATTTGGCCCTGGACATGGTGGGAACGGCAGAAATGGTCCAGGGAATCCAAAACAGTCATAGCCTCCGGCCACGGCATGTGGCCGCGGTGACTACGGTCGTAGCAGTGGCGGCAATGGAGGTCGCAGGCCTGGGTGACATGCCATTGCAGGGTAAAGATGTTTGCCCGGGCATAGCGGGGCCAGGCCCAGGGATGGTCACGGGGAACAATCCGGGGATCGCGTTCAAGGCGAGAGACCGGGGCGATCAGAGTTCCCCGGCGCACTTCGTGGCGGATGAGCCGCCGCAGGTCCAACGGGCGCAAGTCGTTGTCCAGGGCGACTTTTTGCGGAGACAGATCCTCAGCCGCGATCTTCAGCGCTATGAGCGAATCTGTCGAAGCGGCCTCGATCCGCACCGTTGCCGTAGCCGGATCTTTCCAGACGAGGATGGTTTCCGGACCGGATTCCGGTTCGACAAGCGCGTCATCGGCCGCCCCGTTGCACAATGCTGCCAGCCCCTGCCAGTGCACGGGAATCACCTGCAGGGTGGGATTGAGCGTCAAATCGGCTGTGGCCTCAGGCGGACATGCACAGCGTTGGCAATCGAACACCGCCTGCTCTAGTCGCGCCAGTTCAGTAAGATACGCAGGAAGTCCTGCATCAGTTACGCCACTCTCCAAAAGGGCAAAAGCACTCTCGGTATCCTCGACTGCATCGAGCCGGTGCTGGAACACTTTGGGAAGCAGTCGTCGGGTCACAGGAAACCGTGTTTGCACAGCACCATCCTTGTTCTGAAAATCCCCAACAATAGAGGGCCGGGGAGCCCCCCAGCCCTTTGGCAAACGATCATGAGAGATGCGACCGCATCTCGTTTCATTTAGCCTCAGCCGCTACCACCGCGCTCTTCTTCGGAAACATCGGCGTCATGGGTTGAAGTGGCATTCCCGTTTTGGGAATCGTCCTGATCAGGGGATGTTCCGTTGCTTTGGCCAGTGCCGCCGGCACTGGTTTCGGTACTCCCGTCACTGCCTCAGCCCGAAGCGCCGACGACCACACTTGGCGCGGTCAGACTAGCCCCGGAAAGCAATGCCGTCAGGCACAATCCGGTTAAGTAGGTTTTGACTTCATTGGCGGCCATAGACTCTCCCTCCTGTGTTTCAATGGCGACGTATTGTCTGAATCTATACTGAAGACCTGTCCCCATTATTCAAAGCTATAGAAGAAGAGGAGTCCGGCGTCAATTAGGGCCAGAAAAGAAAGCTTTCCCCGGAACAGATTCGAGCCCGTATCTTGTGGCATGTTTCCGGCTCAACCGAGAGTCTCGTCGAATGGTGCGCCGCTTCAACTGCCCAGGATTTCGGCGATACCTGCTGTGTGCGGGGCGTATTGATGAGCCGTAGTCAAAAATTAATGTGCCCACGCTTGCCTCAGTTCCTCCACGGGAGTAACAGTTTGATAGAGACCGGATTCGTCAGGCTGTGATCCACAAAGGAGGATGTATGCGAAGGCGAACAGGATTGCTTTGGGGATTGGTTGGTACGTGTATTATTGCCGGGAGCGCAGGGCCGTCGTTCGCACAGAGCTGGCTGGAAAAAGGGCAGGATATATTGAACCAAATGGCCACAGAACCGTCGGAGCAGGAGCTCAGTACAGGGACGATCGTCTCCGGCTTAAAAGAAGCGCTGCAGGTCGGAACCGCAAATGTGGTGCAGCAGCTTGGGCAAACGAACGGGTTTTATGACCATCCGGATATTCACATCCCGTTGCCGAAGTCGCTGGACAAGGTTCAGTCGGTACTGGACAAACTCGGCGCGTCATCGATGCTCGATGACCTGGAGCACAAACTCAATCGGGCCGCAGAGCAGGCTACGCCCCAAGCCAAGGCGGTCTTCTGGCAGGCCATTCGCGATATGTCCCTGACTGACGCTCGCGCAATTTATAATGGACCAGACGATGCCGCGACCCGGTATTTTCAAGAGCAAACCACGCCGGAACTGGCGCAGGAAATGCAACCGATTGTCCGCAACACCCTCAATGAGGTTGGAGCGGTGCAGCGCTTTGAGCGGATCATGGAGAGATACAGGTCTGTGCCGTTCGCCCCGAATGTTGGAACAGATCTCGAGAGCTATACCGTGGACAAGACCCTGGAAGGCATTTTCACCATCCTCGCTCGAGAAGAAGCCGCAATTCGGACCGAGCCGGCCAAGCGGTCAACGGAGTTGTTGCGCAAGGTCTTCGGGAGATAGAGCGGCTCTACCGGGGTATTTATTGCCAGAAGTCAAACGCGTTGTGGATACAAACTGGAAAACATGGAGAAAGCTAGATGAGTAAGATGGAAATTCAAAGTCTTTATCCAGAAGAATTGACGGAATTTTCCGCCCGGCACAGGGAAAATGAGTACCTGCTAGTGGATGTGCGTCAGCCCCAGGAATATACCGAGGAGCACATACCTGGAGCCACCTTCATACCGTTACACGAACTTGAAGGCCGGCTGGGTGAGCTGGACCCGAACAAGCAAACGGTCTTTTATTGCCGAAGTGGGAAGAGGTCCATGACAGCGGCGGTAATGGCCAGGGACAGCGGGGTGTTTGCTACAGATATTTTCAATCTCGAGGGTGGGATTAGCGCGTACCAGGACAGGGTGCTTGCGGATTACCCCCGGGTGGATATTTTTCCTGACTCTGGGGATTTACAAACTGTTGTGGGCAGGGCCGTGACTCTGGAGAAAGGGGCAGCAAAATTCTATACCGGATTTCAGGAAAAAATACACGACGAGAACCTGAAAAACCAGCTTCACAAGTTGGCCGGGCTTGAAAGGGCGCATGCTCGGGTTATTTTTGCCCAGGAAAAGCATTTGTTTGCGGAGGATTTTGATACGTTTTTCAAAAAGGCCGACGACAGCCTTATTGAGGGGGGAATCCATTTCAACGACTGGTTCCAAAAATTTCAAAACGTCCAACAATCAGAATTGTGTTTGTTTTTTCTTGAAGTAGCTTTGGAAATCGAAACCAAGGCCTATGACATGTACCGCAATCTGGCAGAAATAAAAGAGTATCCCCGCGAGACCTCAGAGTGTTTTTTTAGGCTTTCCGAGCAAGAAAAAGGTCACATGCGCCTTGTAGCCAGATTGTTTAAAGATTGTACGGAACCTGCTGCCTGATACTCCCAGCCTGCATGTTGCGGTAGGGGGGGGCTAGACGTCAGCGCTTCCGTGAGCCACATGGCCTGAGGATGTGGGCGAGAATACGCTATGGTTTGCACCTTTGGCATATCTCCCCGTACCGCCCCTGCGCGAATCCACGTGAGCCCTAACCATCAGTGCGCCCTCGTTATTGGGCTGTAGGGTCAGGCCCGTGGACAGCCGGTGCGGGGATTTCCGGATCTTGCCCTTTCTCCGCACGCTTCCAGACGCAGCACTGCAAGGCCTTTTGGGCCAGCCCGGCACCGGCTTGCTCATAGAGATTAAACGCGCTGCACACCCCCATCGCATTGAGTTCTTCCTCTTCTTCCGGATATTTAGCGATGGCGGATACCGCACAGTTAAAGCCGTGGTTGCGCAACTGGTGTATGGCGAAGACATTGCCGTGGTGGTTGGGCATGGCCAGGACCACGAGTTCCAGTTGGACGTCCTTTTTCAGTTTGAGCCAGAAATCGGTGTCGCAAGCATCGCCCAGTACGATATTGCGCCCGTGAGAGCGATGGAAATCCACGCGCGCCGGGGTATGGTCCACGCCACAAAGCGCAGTGCCGAAGGTTTCCTGCAACGCATCGTAGGCCCCACTCCCGATGCGGCCCATGCCAAAAATGATCGCCCGAACGTCTCCAAGTTCAATGGCCGCCTCCCTCGGATGGACCCGTTGCGTTTCGAAAGGCTGCAGCCAGGCACTGATTTTTTGGTACAAGGCCTCGGCGTAATAGCTCAGCGGCGAAGACAACGCGAAACTGATACTTACAGTCATAGCCAAAACCAAAAGCCAGTCCGCAGGAAGCAGATTCTGCTCCACGGCGATCGCAGCGACAATGAGCCCGAATTCAGAGAAATTGGTCAAGGCCAAAGAGGAGAACAAACTGGTGCGGGCCCGCAGGCCGAACCGGCTGACAATAGCGTAATAGATGGATGTCTTGAGCGGTAGCACGAGGCAGAGCACGCAGGCGGCGACAAACATTTCCCCTGTGGGCAGCCCGGTCATCCCGATGGAGAGGAAAAAGCCGACCAGCATGAGTTCCTTGAATCCGAATAGGGCTTTGGAAAGCTCTGAAGCCCGGGGGTGTCCGGCAATCAGGACGCCGACCACCAATGCTCCCAGGTCCGGCTTCAATCCGACGAGGTTGAAAAAT
Organism: Thermodesulfobacteriota bacterium; assembly: GCA_051747685.1. Lineage (GTDB taxonomy): Bacteria > Desulfobacterota > Desulfovibrionia > Desulfovibrionales > Desulfohalobiaceae > Desulfohalobium. Next base: position 6,548 of record JBNJGM010000009.1, read on the forward strand.
TCCGCGCCGACCCCTAAGGCGAAAAATAAGCCGCACAAAATAAACAGCTCGCCCCGGCCGGAGCCATCAAGAAGGCGGTAGAGCAGGGGCCGGAGCAGGGGCAAAGCCAGAATGCTCACGGCCCAAAGGCTGGGGGCTTTTCCTGCAGTGATGCTTAAAAAGAGCACGGCGAAAAGATCTTGGATGATGAGAATGCCAATGGCGATTTTGCCGTACAATACGGTCATGTCCCCTTTGTCTTCCAGGACCTTCACGGCATACACCGTACTGGAAAAGGAGAGGGCGAATCCTAGGATCGCCAGGGCCGGCCAGGAGAGATCCAGCAGGGGCGTAGCCAAGAGATTCTGACCCAGAAACAGAAGCCCGAAAAGGACCCCGCTGGTGAGCAGCATCTGCGCGGTGGCGCTGGCCCAGATTTCGGCCCGGAGCAAGGCTTTGACGTCCAGCTTGAGGCCGATGGAAAAAAGAAGCAACGTGATACCCAGGTCCGAGACCATATCCAGCCCGGCCGGCGGGGTGAAGCCGACAATATTGTAGACAAAACCGGCCAGTAAAAAACCCACCATGGGCGGCAAGCCGATCCTGGTCAACAGGTACCCAAAACCAAAAGCGAAACTCACCAGCAAAACGAGCATGGGGGCTCCTTTCTTCAAAACAAGGGGGTACTGCCATATGTCAATGGCGACATGGCATGGGAAAACGGCCGGGGCAAATTCCCGGTGCCCAGCGGCACATACCGAATAGCGGGGCAGGGTGCAACAGATTCCGGAACGCAGAAAGCAGGGCGGGTGGCCACGCTCCCCCCCTGTTTGGAAACGCACGGCAACCATGTCCTCTGGCGCATACTATTTTCCCTTGCATAAAGTCCCTGAATTTGGGATTACCATGTTTCGACTTGGCCTGTGCTCTGCATAACAGGCGCAGCACACAATCCCGCAGGGCACGAGCGGCCAGGAACACATTTTCGCTACCCCTGTAGCGTAACCCTTCCTTACAAGGAGTCCATCATGACCGACGACACCTGTTGCACTATTGTCCCCTATTTTGAAATCCACGACGGGAAGGTGGACGCGTTTAAAGAGGTCTGCCAAAAACTGGTCGCGGCCTCGGCGCAGGAGCCGAAGTGCCTGTATTATGGGTACAGTTTCGACGGCCATGTGGCCTATTGCCGGGAAGGGTATGAAGACGCGGAAGGACTGTTGGCCCATTTGGAGCATGTGGACGCCTTATTGCAAGAGGCACTCCAGCTCTCGGATCTGAACTATGTGGAAGTGCACGGCCCGGAGCAGGAATTGGCCCAATTGCGGGAGCCCTTGGCGCCCTTAAAGCCGCGATATTTTGTTTTGGAATACGGTTTCCGCAAATAGGCCGCCAGTTTCCGGAAAGTGGGGCTGGGGTTCTCGGAGCATGGAGAGCTTACAAAGCGGCGCCTGTCGGTTCTGAAAATGAGATGGATCGGGCTATTGGGGGATTTGGCGGGGCGACGTACTGATACGGCGGCGATAGGGTCTGTATTCACGGGGTCGCCAGGATATTTTCCTGATCGACGCCAGATACTTGGGCGAATGAGCATGTCTCCTGCATTCTGATGTTCAATGGTACGGCAGTATCAAGCCAGCACCCGGCTGTAACCCCAGACCTGCGAGCGGGGGAGAATTCGGGGGAAAGCCTGGGCAGCGCATTATCCCTAGGTAACGACTATTGGAGAGCCCGTATGGACCAGAAAAACAGCTCCCAGCCTGATATGCAAACCGCATCCGCTAGCTTGGAGCAGTCGCTTTTTACCAATGCGCCTATCGGGGTTTGCACTTCCACACCGGAGGGACAAATCCTTTCGGCCAACCCGGCCATGGCCAATATGTTCGGGTATGCAACACCGGAAGAATTGCTTGCAACCGTAACCGACATAGCCCATCAGCTCTATATAGACCCCGCTGACAGGGAAAAGATCAAGAGCCAGCTGGATAACCAGGGCCAACTCATTAATCACGAATGCAGGATGCGCCGTAAAGATGGTTCTGTGATGTGGATCGTCCTGAGTATAAGTAAGGTTCAGAATTTTCATAATAATAATTTCCATTATCAAAATTTTATAAGCGATATTACCGAGTGCAAAAAAGCAGAACAAACAATACGAAAAATATACAACAACACACACGATGCTATTATTCTACATGACATTGAAGGAAATGTAATTGATGTTAACGATAGAATGTGTCAAATATACAATTTAAATAAAGACGAAGCATTATCCTGTACTGTATACGATGTCTCTAGCTCTAGAATGCCCATAAAAGAGCTTGTGAAAAAATGGAAAAAAGTTTTACATGGTGAAAAACAATGTTTTGAATGGGAGGCGTATAGACCTAAAAGAAAAGAAAGTTTTGATGTTGAGGTTTCTTTAGAAAAAATAGATCTGGTTGAAAATTCGTTTATAATTTCCAATATTCGGGATATAACTGAGAGAAAAAAAAGCGAACAAGCCTTACAGCAGTCGCAAATTTATTACCGCTCCATGTTCGAATCTTCAGGTTCGGCCATGTTCATTACTGCAGAAGATACCACGATTGTGCAAGTCAATTCAAATTTTGCGGCCTTGTGCGGCTATGGCAAGGAGGAGATCGAGGGGAAAAAATCCTGGGTGGAGTTTGTGACCCCAGAGGACGCCGCCTGGATGAAGGAAATCCACGATCTCCGCCGCCATGACCCTGCGGCAGCACCGGCCCAATATGAGATCCGTTTTTTTAATCGAGACCATGACGAAGTGCATGCCGTGCTCACGGCCAATCTTATTCCTGGAACCAGGCAAAGCATCGTTTCACTGGTGGATATTACTAAACAGAAGCGCTCCGAGCAGGCTTTGGCGCAAAGTGAAGCGATTTTCCGGTTGCTGTTCGAGGAAAACAATGACCCGATTTTGTGGGCGGACAAGGATGGCTGGGTCATTCGGAGCAATGCAGCGGCTGGAAAACTTTTCGAATGCGAAAGCCATGAATTGATCGGTCGACACCAATCTAGTTTACACCCACCGGAAAAAAGAAAGCGCTATCGGGATATGTTCGTGGATACAATCCGGGCCCGGCAGAGTACGAATTTCGACGCCGAGGTCTATACCGCTAACGGTGCAATCAAATACGTTAATCTCACCGCCACAGCCATCACTATTGACAACCAGGAGATCAATCAGGGCGTTTTCGTGGATATCACCGAGCGCAAATTGATCCGCCAGCAGAAGAATTTGCGCTTACAATTAATCTCTTACGCCCTGGACCACCCCTTGGAGACCTTTGTACCCAAGGCCTTGCAGAAGATCCAAGGCGCGTTGGAGAGTTCCGTAGCCTTTTTGCATTTTGTGGCCCCGGATCAGCAAACCCTCTCTGAGCAGCATTGGTCCCCATCAAGTACAAACCACTTGCGCTACCGTTCCGGCCCCAACCGGGACTTACGCCTCGACGACCTTGGGGTCTGGGCGGATTGTGTGCGCAAGCGCCGCGGAATACTCCACAACGAGATTTCGGTCCCGGCGTACGCAAAGAGTATGCCTGACAGGCCCATAGCTGGGGTGCGGGAAATGGTGGTTCCCATCATCCGCCAGGAGACCGTTGTCGCGATTATGGGCGTCGGCAACAAAGCGGTGGATTATACCCCCAGCGAACTCAATACCCTCGCTTTTTTGGCTGATGTGGTCTGGGAGACCATTGTCCGCAAGCAGGCTGAGGACCGCCTCCAGAAAAATCTCCAATTCCAAAAGATTGTCGCCAGCATTTCCTCGAGATTTATTAATACCACTAAAGAGCGTTTTGACACGGACATCTCCGTTTTGCTCTCCCAGATTGGCAAATATTTTCAGGTCGACCGCTCCTATCTCTTTGTATTTTCCGAAAACCAGCAAAGTATAAGCAATATCCATGAATGGTGCCGGGAAAATATTGCCCCGCAAAGAGAAAGGATACAAGACTCCCCTCTCGACTCCCTGCCGTGGCTAACGCCGCATATTTTTTCAAAAAAGTATATTCATATCCCTGATGTGGCCGCCTTGCCCCCTGCGGCACACCAGGAAAAAGAGCATTTTGCCCAGCAGGACATCAAATCCCTTATCTGTGTCCCGGTCAAAAGCGCTGACTATATATGGGGGTTGATAGGGTTCGACGCGGTAACGAGGTATTACCGGTGGAGTGAGAGCGAAATAGAGAGTCTGACTGTTATTGCCAATATTATTGGTGAACTTCTGCTGAAACTTGAAAATGCCAAAAAATTGCAAGAGGCTAAACAAGAGGCCGAATCCGCCAATCGGGCCAAGTCCGAATTCTTGGCCAATATGAGCCACGAGATACGCACACCGATAAACGGCATTCTTGGAATGACCGAGCTTCTGCTGGATACAGACTTGCCCCCTGAGCCGCGCACTTTCGTGGATTCGATTAAATCGAGCGGGGATACCCTGCATGCCTTGGTCAGTGACATTCTGGACTTTTCCAAGATCAAAGCCGGGCAGTTTGTTATTGAGAAATTGGATTTTAACCCTGTCCATCTTTTGGAGGATTGTGTCGCCCCTATGGGGGTACAAGCCCATGGCAAGGGGCTGGAGTTCATCTGTGTCTCTGAACCGGATATACCGGAGCATGTGCAGGGCGATCCGAACCGACTCCGCCAGATACTCTCCAACTTGGTGAGCAATGCGCTCAAATTCACTGAATCCGGGGAAATTGAAGTCCGGAGCCGCTTGGTGGCCCAAGACGATTCCCAGGCCACGCTCTATTTTTCCGTGCGCGATACCGGAATGGGCATCCCCGAGGAGAAACTGGACCTGCTTTTTGATAAATTCAGCCAGGTTGATTCAACCATTAGCCGCCGGTTCGGCGGCACCGGGCTCGGTCTGGCCATTTGCAAGCATCTGGTGGAGATGATGGGCGGGGAGATCGGGGTGCAGAGCAAGGAAGGGCAGGGGTCCACATTTTGGTTCACTGTTGTCTTTGAGAGACCCGAAGAGGAAGCCGGTATACAGCTGGACCAAAACCTTCACGGCAGAACAATTGTGGTGGGCGATGACCACCCCGGTAACCGGGAAATGCTGGGAAAACACCTGCAATTCTGGGGCGCATCTCCCCTTGAAGCGCCAAACGGAACTGGCGCGCTGCAAATACTGCGCACTGCGTGGGACGAAGGCAGAGTGCCGGATATGGTCATTACGGACACAAGTATGCCGGATATGGACGGTATGGAAGTGCTCAAGGCCATTCGCTCTGATGAGCGTTTTTGGGCCCTGCCCTTGGTAGCGCTCACTCCCGTGGGGCGTCCCGGGCAAGGCAATCGTTTTGTGGAGGCCGGGTTTGACGCCTGTTTGACCAAACCCGTGCGCAAAACAGAGCTGCATAGCACGGTGGCCAGCGTGTTGCCCCAGGGGCAGGGGCCTTTGGAAACCAGCCCGGATACTGCCAGCCAAAGCCGCCCCACAAAAGCCCGCCACGCTGGACCCCAATGCGATTACCGCCGACACATCCTAGTCGTGGAAGACAATTGTATCCACCAGCAAGTGACTACGGCCATTTTGGAAAAAATCGGGTTTACCGCCGAAGTGGTGTCCAATGGCCAAGAGGCCATAGAGGCGGTGCAAAAATATCCCTACGGCCTAGTGCTTATGGATCTGCAAATGCCGGTGATGGATGGGCTAGAAGCGACCCGGGAGATCAGAAACCACGAAGAAAAGGCCCAAACCGCAAAGCAGGCGACGGAAAACGGCTCTCACGATTCCAGGATTCCGATCATCGCCATGACCGCCCATGTCATGAGAAGGGAGCGGGAAAAGTGCTTGGAGGCCGGGATGGACTATTACCTTTCCAAACCCGTGCAGATGCAAAGTTTAAAAAAATTGCTCTGGGAATTTACCTCCGCGCCTGCTGCTTTCAATGACAACGCCTAGAAGCTGGCGAACGCTTTGCTCAAAACCACCATTGCGAGCGGCCAAGGGGAACAAGGCGATCTTGATGGGGCTACGATACCCCACCTTTCCGGACCCATACCCGGCACGTGCCACTGTCAGTGGTGACAATTTTTTAAATGTCCGCCCGCTTGGGTTGAGATACACCGACCACACGGCTTGCCGCTTTAGAGGTTCTTTTTGCGCACCCATTTGCGGTTCTGGTTTTGCACAAAATAGTCGTCCTCCGCGAGCCGGTACATACGGATGCGGTTTTGCATAGCCACCTCCGGCACCGAGGTGCCAGTTTCTTTGGAAATGATCTTGAATAGATCCTTGCGGTCCTGATTCTCTTCGCGGACCAGCTCGCGTGTCTGTTGCGGGGCATTGTCACGGACCAATTCCACCAAGCCGTTCCAGGCTTCGCCGACCACCCCTTTTTCTTTGGCCTGCACGAGTTCCGGATGCCGCTGTTTCATGCTCTGAACCACCGCCTGCTTGTCCTGGGCCTGGAGCGTAACGGCCCAAAACAGGGAAGCGCAGAGGATCCAAACGAAAAACAGTCGCTTTGAATATACACCCATGGCAGTACTCCTTTGCTGTGCTGGCAGGAGTGAACGCTGCCTAACGACCTCGAACAGCTTACAGGCCGTGTCCAAAACCCTTACAAAGGAAAAATCCTTGGATAACGGATACCGTTTTGACCAGGATTCGAGCCTAGAACAACAACGAGGAGGCGAACGCTGGCAGCTACTCCAACTGGCGCAGCTCTTCCTCACTGAAGACATCCTGCATATCCCCCTGAAAGCTCAAGGCATCATCCAGGGCCCTCTGGACCTTGAGATTCACATCCACGGTGACGTGGATAGGCGCGATCTCCACCTTGTGCGTGGTATCGGCGGTCACGTGGTGCCGGCTGCAGCCGAAAAACCCCAGTGCCCCGAATAGCAGGAAGAAAAACCACCATTTTTGCATAATTGACTCCAACTGGGTCTATAGAGGAGCAGCAGAGGGCAGGCAACGCGGCTGCTCCGGGTAACGGATCGGTTGTCCGGCTGGCCTTGAAAATAGGCTAAAGGATTACGGAGCGGGCTCCATGAGCTCCTCCAGGGCCCGGCGCACGGCTTTCTGCTTGCCCCAGTGCAGGGCCTGATTCAGCGCTTGCTGCACATCGTTGATATTAAAAACCAAACTGCCTACCCGTTGCGGTGGGTCTCCGCGTTTTCCTTGCCCGCGCAACTCTACCCTGGCAGTGACTTCCTCTCCCTGGGGCACAAGGCGCAGGGAAAAGAAGTCGTATTCGAATTCCCGCAGGGCCTGCTCCAAGCGTTCGCTGAGCAGAGAAAGGTATTTTTGGCCAGCCATGCTCTGCCGCACATAGAAAAGCAGTTTCTCCAGCCAGGCCTCGTCCTTGACTCCCAGTGTTCCCGATCCCGGCAGAGCGTAGAGATGGCCGCCATTGAGCCTGAGGCCCTGGTGGTCCCAAGCTAGGGCGAAGCGCCCGCTGAAAAGACCGCTGCCCACCAGTTTGTTGTCAGTGACTTCCTGGATAAGCCGCAGGGCATTTATCTCGTGGAGATAGATCCGGGCCGAACCCGTTTTGCGCTCAAGATCCCAGCGGCCTTCATAAAGGCGTATGTCCCCTCCAGGCTCGAGGCTGCATGCCCCACTGTCCACAATAAGCGCTTCAGGCACAAGGCGCAGCCTGAAGTCCCCGTGGTGCACGGCAAAGTCCTGCCACTCTAATTCCGAGAATGTTAGATGCATACCCTGCTGTGGGGCAGTTTGCAATGGTTGGAGGCTGTCCACGGCTGTTTTGAGGGTAAGGCCATGGAGTCGGAGGTTCTGTTTGGCCGCGTGCAGTGCCGTGTCCCGGAGCTGGAATTCCACAAATGGCTCGACCCGCCCTCCCTGCACTGCGATCCGCATGTCCAATAAGGCCTCTCCGGAAATATCCAGCTCCAGCTCTTGCAGAGCCGGACTGAACCGGGCCAGGGTTTCCGGCCGGGGCAGATCGAACCAGTCGCTATGCACCCTTGCGTGGCCCGACAGGCCCGTGTCCGCAAGGTCCAGGTTCAGGTCCAGGTTGAGCGTGATCTCCGGTGCAACCCGCCAGAGCCCGTCGAGCCGGAGGGTGGTATTGCTGATACCCACGCTGCCCTCCGGTCCAGGGACTTCCACACCTCTGATCCGAATACCGCGGACCTCAAAGCGTCCGCTCCGGTGCTCCCCGCCACCATTGCCGAACCCCCACGGTATTGTGGCCGAGATTGACCGCAGGGCCAGATCCTGTTCAGGCAAGGCCAGTTGGCCGTGGTCCAGTCTGGCTTGGACCAGGCCGTGCCACGCCTGTCCGGGTGTTTGCTGGAAACGGCCTTCAAGCGTTGCTCCCCGTAAAGCGGCCTGGACATCCGGGCCCTGGATGCGGATCGGATCCACCGGGTGCAGCTCAAGGTCGATCGTCCGCTTCCCATCCGAATCGCTTTGGTAGTGGATTCTGGGACTGGACTGGGGCTTGAGGCGCACCTTTGACAATCGGTAGTGTTTGTCCGCAACAGCCATTTCAGCGGCCTGGAAACCCAAGCTTTTCGCGCCGGTCAGGCTGACCGCGAGCCCCTGGCTGCCGAACTCGCCCTGCAACGGGGCGCGACAAAACGCCCCGTCAAGGGTGAGCCCGGCATCTGCAAGGGCCAAATCGACCGGGCCCATCTGGGCTGACTGTGCATTGAAGCCTGCTTGCCAAGTCCATTGGCCGGAGGAAGGCTCCACACTCCCATGCAGAGTACCATTACTCTGCATGGGCAGCAGGGGAGATTGCAGCACTGCTTTCTCGGCCATTGCGTTGACCCACTGCCGCGGCAGGTTGCCCTGTAGCCGGTAGTCGGCTTCCCCCTGCCAGGAACCATCGCGGTGCACCAATTTCCGGATACCGCGGTGCCGACCTTCCAGAGCCAGTTGGAATGTCCCCGGTTCGTCCACGTTGCACTTGAGGTTGAACTCTGTGCCCGCCTCCCGTAGGTTCAGCGATGCACTCGAGAGTAGATAGTGCTTGAGTCTCAGGGAATCAAGGCGCAGATCAGCATCAAGTTCCTGGAGGCGCAATTCTTGATCCATTTCCGCATTCAAGTTGACGGCGAGGTTTTCCAGGCCCATATCCCGTTCCGGGAGGTTGAGGTGGGCGGCGTATACATCTGCGCGCAAACGACCGCTCCCGGCTCCAGAGGTTTCTTGCTGCCACGCGAAATTGAGCCCGGCCCGAAGCGTGGGCTCTTGGACACTCTGCGGGGCTTGCGGCCGCCCGGAGTCGGGAATCCGGCCGTGGATTTCAGCGGTGCCAGCCCGGAAGTCGGCTTGGCCCTCCATATGCAGCGGCAGGCCCAGAAGACTGCTGCGGAACGTGAGCCGCACCGTGCTCTGCTCGTCCTGAACCCAGATATCCGCAGCAAAGGGTTGCGGCCAGGAGATGTCTGCGTACTGCCATTGCAAAAACGAAGAACGCAGTCGGATGCGTTTAACTGGCAGTAAAGGTGGGGGGGCATCAGGGGTGGTGGTAGGGGTATCCACAAACGGCAGTCCGGGGTCCAGCCCTGATTCAGTCCAGCCCAGCCGCCAATGGAGGCCGTGGATTTCCAACTCGTCCGCGCTTCCCTGGAGCAGGCCCTGAAAACTCAAATGCAGTACCGCCCGCTGCACCTCCAGGTTGAGGTTCGCTCCGCCCAAGCCGCTTACGGCGATGCGGCCCGGTCGGAGCGTTTCCACCCGCACCCGGGGGTGTTCGATGCCCGCCTTTTGCATATGGTGTAGCAGCACCTGCTCCAGGGCAAACGGCGCGCCAATCCACAGCCCCAGCCCAAAAAGGAGCAGGAGCAAGACCGCCAGTACTAGGCGGCGGTGGCGGAAGCGGCCGGAAGAGGGGGTGTCGTGGGGCAATAGCGGATCCTGTTTATGCTATGGGTAAGGGAAATTGTTTGGGTGTTCCGTGGGCAAACACCTTTTGTCCTTGCCCGTCACTGGAAGGCGTTTATATACCCCGTGAACAGATGCGCAGAATCCCACCCTGAGGAGATTCGCTCGAATGAATATCCATGTTTTGCTGACCACATTTGAATCCGTGGCCCTCCTGCTTGGCATCGGTGCCTTTGGGCTGTGGATCATCAGCCGGCGCGTTTTGCCCCAAGAGGCCTTGGGCACCCTGTCTATTCTGGCCCTGGACATTTCTTTGCCCAGCCTCGTGTTTGTGAATATTTTGGAAAACTTCAACCCCAGCGCGTTTCCGGAATGGTGGCTGCTTCCGGTGTGGTGGGCCGGATTCACGGTGTTCCTGGCAGGGTTAACAGCCCTCTCGGCTTGGTTCGCCAAGCGGGACACCCGACGGGAATTCGCGGTGAGCCTTTTTTTCCAAAACGCCCTGTTTTTTCCGCTGGCCATATTGATGGGGCTGTTCGGCCAGGATTCAACCTATATCGTACAGCTCTTTTTCTTTATGCTCCTTTTTCCCTCGCTGCTGTTTAGCACCGCCCATCTTTTTTTCGGCATATCCAAAACGAGCTTTGAATGGTCCAAGATATTCAATAAAATCCTTTTAGCCACAATTCTGGCCACGGTTTTGCGATTGACAGGTACCAGCGCGATAATTCCGGGGTTTGTTGTCTCGGCCCTGAGTATGATCGGGGATATGACTATTCCGCTACTCCTGATGATCTTAGGCGGTAATATTTATGTTGACTTCAAAAACAAAGGGAGTTTCTATCCAGGTGAAGTGGGGAAATTCGTGCTGATCAAAAATTTTATATTTCCACTCATAGCCCTTGCGATACTCGTATGTATCAGTCCTCCATATCATATAGCCTTATTGATTATTTTGCAGTCAGCAGTCCCTCCAATTACTGCCATCCCCATCCTAACAGAACGGGCTAACGGGAATCGTGAGATTGTTAATCAATTTATGTTCAGCAGTTTTGCAGTTTCCTTGGTGTCTATCCCGCTTATAATGAGCCTTTTCGGCATATATTTTCCGTTGCCCTCGCCGTAAAACTTACCGTTGTACAGCATCCTACAATACCTTGAGTACCCCTTTCTCAACGCCCACCGTGAAAAATTTGAAAAGCTTTTGCGGTTCGCCAAAAACGGTAATATACCCTTTGTATCCCTCTTTGGTAAAACAATAGGTTAATCCCCAGTTGTGGAGCGTTTCCAGGAGCATTTCTTGCATCGCGGGCTCAAAACGCAGGTTTTCGGCAACTTCCGGGCTCCATTGCTCCGGGGAGAGCGTTCCGTTTAAAAGGCGCACGATTTGGGGCGAAATATGGCAGCGGCGGTCTGCGGAAAAACGGGAGAGTTCCAAACGCCACGCTTTGTGCCGTAAAGCAGGGGGGTCCACGAGTTCGCCGGTCTCCCGGTGCACGAAAAAGGCGTTTTCCGGTTCCGTCAAATACAGGGTGGCGGGGAAAGTTTTGAGGCGCCGCCAGAGGATAGGGGCTTCGTTGTGCAGTTCGTAAAAGTGTTGCACAAATTCAAGATAGGGTAGGCGGTACCACATTTGCCATTGCCACAGGTCACGCGAGGAGCCGAGGTGTTGCTGTTGGGGCTGGCAATCAAAAAACGACAAGTGACGCTCCATATGGGCTCCGGTTCCGGCTTATGGTTCGTTTGTGCTGCGCAGTGTCCCGCAAACATATCCGGTCATAAATCCCCCAGCAGCAGTCTAAAATAACTCCTCTGCCGCCACCCTTAGTAGGGCCACTGGTTTTACACGGCAAGGCCAGCAAAGCTCAGCCAAGAATAACGGCAACTCGCAGCAGCCCATCCGCATGGCTGCTTTTGGGGAAAATGCGTATGGGGAATTGTGAGCGCTGTCTCCCTATTTCGTGACCGAAATATCGATATCCCCGTCATCCAACTCGTAGGTCGGTTCCTCGTTAGCGTATTGCTTCAAATATTTGACAATCTGCCGGTAGTCGTCACCGGAAATTTTTCCTTCCCGGACCAGCTTGAGAATATGGTCGTTGGTGATCAGCGTGGTCACGTAGTCGGCCAAGACGTCGAGCCGCTTGCGCTGGAGCTGGATGATTTGTTCCTGGCGTTGGAGCGCACGCCGGACATTGCGATCGCGCCTTGCCTGCCGGTCCAACTCTTTGCCTGTGGGATTGCCCGCGTCAATAATGCCCATGATCATGGCATCGGAAACACCGTTTTCTTTCATGCTCACCACATCGGAAAAGGATACCAGGGCCCTGGCAATGGCCTGATTTTCAATGATGTGGGTGACCAGTTCTTCGCCAGCCCCCGCCTTATGCAGGCGAATAACCTGTTCGGCGTTCAGCACGCCACCCTGAGCCGACGCCGCCAGCACGACCCCCAGGCAGAGAGTACAAAGTATCGTTCTGAATCCGCCAGCCAAAAACGCCTGAGCCGTGCGTGTTTGCATAGGCCACCTCCTGTACTTGCTATTTACTGTAGCATGATGCCCGAAGAGTGAAAAGAGCCCCGGAGAGCCGCCTCCAGGAAACGAACCTGAACACGATCCCCGCACCGCTTCCCTCCACAATTTTTCGGTAATCGCAGCAAACCTGTTAAAATACAGTGTCTTTTTGCCGGAGGACTCCGGTTTTTCCGGGCAATCTGCTATTTTCTGTTTTTCTTGTCATAGCAATTGCTTTTTTCCGCAGGACGGGGCTATTTTTCGGTAAAAAACGGTCCTATTGGAAATACTATTTTTAAATATCAGAGTATTTCTAAAGAAAAGTATTGTTTTTTAGCTAAAAAATTTGTAGCTATGCAATTATATGCACTTTTCAATTCGTATTGCAGTACGCCTCTACGGCATAGAGCAGGAAAACGTGCGATATATTTTGACTTTTTTTCTCCACACCCCCAAAAACAACAAAGATCCGCTGCGTCTTTATCCGCAAAATCAATTTTGCCGCATTTTCACGCAACACAAGGGGAGGTCAGGTGCACGACACAAGGTGTTTTTCAAAAAATCCTGTGGACATATGGCGCCGGATACAAACGATTCTTCTTGTTTTGCTTCTGCTTTCCGGGGTCAGTTTCGCACTCCAGGATACGGCGCACGCATGGGAACCACCTTCTTCCTTTCCGCGACTGGCCCAGCTCTCGGAGCTTGAAGGCACGCAAGGACAGGAAAATACACCGCTGTCAAAGTTAGAAGGCAGCGGTGGCCGTGCCGACTCGGAGTCCACGGAGACACCGGGAAAAACTGATGTTCTCTGTTCCCCGGGCGACGTGTGCCTGGAGGCGGAAACCCGGCTCCCGCTCCGGGTCCTGCCCCGGCCGTTTTCGCATATCTACGAACGGGCCGTCGCAGACCCTGACAATATTGCCCTCGCCAATGTTCCCGCCTTCCACCCTTTGTACGTTTTCGCCCGTCCCGATCTCGATCTCAGCGACCCCGCCGCCCCGGGCGGCTGGTATCAGGTGGGGAAGTCACGCACCGGCCCCAACGGCTGGATGCAGGCCAAGGATGTCATGGAATGGCGCCAGGCCCTGCTGGTCTCCTACACCCACCCCGGAGGGCTTGTGGAAGGCCGCAATCCGGTGCTCATGTTCCGCGATCTGGAGGCGTTGCAGTCCGTGGTCGATTCCTTTGATATGGCCGATCAGGCCCAAACCCTCTACACCCGCATCGAACAGGACGACATTCCCGAAAATATCGTCAGCATGGAACCGCAACGCTTCGTGGACATCACAAAGCAATTCTACATTCTGCCCATCCTCAATTGGGAAGAGACCCAAATTATGGGCGACGATGTGCGTCTTTTGCAGTTGGCCGCAGCCGTTCCCCAGCAGCGAGGGGCGGACACCCTGGAGAATGAAGGCTACCGTTCCCAAGCACAGACAGGGCGCGGCACGCAGCAGGGCGCTCGACTCGAGGATATGCAGGTGGACATTGTTTTTGCCATCGACACCACCCGCAGCATGCAACCGTTCATCGACATGACCAAGGAGGCGGTGGCCAAGCTGGTCCGCAATTTTAGCCAGGATGCAGCCCAGCGCTTCCGCTTTGGCCTAGTGGGCTATCGGGACGATGTCCAGGCAGTTCCGGAACTGGGATATGCGGCGCAAAGCTTCACACCAGAGTTCGTGGACGGCGGGTCCCTGGTCCAACTATTGGACACTGAATTCAAGGCCACCCCTGTCGGGAGCCTTGATTATGCCGAAGAAGTTTTTGCCGGGGTGGATACAGCCCTGCGTTCCGCATGGCGGGAGAATGCCTTGCGCTTCGTGATTCTTATCGGTGATGCCAGTGCCCACCCCAAAGGCCATGCCCAGAATACCACAGGCAAGGATGCCCAGGATTTGCGCCGAGAAGCTGATGACGCCCAGGTGCATATCTTGGCCATCCATCTCCAGGACCCCCGGGCCGCAGAAGATCATCCCATTTCCATCCCCCAGTTCGCCAAACTGTCCCAGATTCGGGGCAGCCAGGACTCGGCCTTAAGTGAGGTCAACGCCTTTGAGCAAAGCGAGTACCAAGCCGTGGTGGACCAGATCGTCACGGATATCAATGACCGGCTGAACACCCTACTGGGCACGCCGGAGCGCAATGCCGGTGGAAGCGATCCGGATGTCCTGGAAGCGGTTAACACGGCACTCGAGCAAAGCCGGGAAGCGGTGGACCGTGTTTGGGAAGCCGCGTTGGTCGAATATTTGGGCCAGGCGGCCAACCCGCCTAAGGATATTGTGGCCTGGGCCGCGGACCGGGATTTGGCCAATCCGGTGGATAAGGCCTTGGAGGTCCGGGTGCTCGTCACTCGGGATCAGCTGAGTTCCCTCGCCCAGGCCCTCGACAACGTTATCCAGGCCTTTATGCGGGCCGAAGTGACCCAAATGCAATTTTTCGAGGCCCTGCAAAGCGTCTCCGGTCAGGCCATGAAACGACCCGACGACATGGGTCAGGCCGCTGCATTGGCTGATACCGGGCTGTTGCCGGCCTTTATCAACACCCTCCCCTATACCAGCGATATCCTCTCCTTAAACGACGCTATGTTTGCCAGCATGACCGCTGAACAGCGCTCGCAGTTGGAATGGAATATTCTGGCCAAACTGGAACAATACCGCACGATCAACGAACAAGTGGATGCCTGGTTTCGGCTCAATGAAACCGACCCCGACCGGGATATGGTCTATCCCCTGCATCTGGATTATCTGCCGTAGCCCCAGAGGGTGCTTCTGGGCGCGAATACGCATCCGCTTTCGTAAGCCAAGCTCTACTTCTCTTCCGCTCTCTGAACAGAATTATCTAGGGAGGGTTTGAACGCGTGCTCGAACTGCACAACCTCTCCAAGCGCCGGGAACAGGCCGGAAGCGTATTCGAACTCCAGGTGCCGCATTTGGACGTACAGCCCGGGCAGCTGGTGGTCGTGGTCGGGGACAGCGGCTGCGGCAAGAGTACCCTTTTGGATATACTGGCCCTCGTCATGCAGCCCAGCCGGGCCGATGCCTTCACCGTCTGTTTTAGGGGAGCGGAGGCTCAGGTGGTAGATATTCTTGGCGCCTGGAGCGCTGCGCGGGAGAATGAACTGGCGCGGCTGCGCCGGGAGTATATGGGCTATATCCTACAGACCGGGGGGCTTTTGCCGTTTCTCACCGTGGGGGACAATCTCTGTCTCCCGGCCAGAATCAAAGGGATGCAGGGCTATGCCGACCAGGTACAGGACCTGTCCGAACGCTTGGGCATTGCCCAGTGTCTGACACGCAAGCCCGCTGCACTGTCCATCGGCCAACGGCAGCGAGCGGCCATTGTCCGCGCCCTGGCCCATGAGCCGAACCTGGTCCTGGCGGACGAACCCACGGCCTCTGTGGACAAGGCCCGAGCCGAGCAGATCATCCAGGATCTACAAACCGTGACCCGGGAGCAAAATACAGCGGTGGTGCTGGTCACCCACGACCCAGACCTGGTCACGGGCGCAGACGCCACCTATGGCTTTGCCTTAGAGCAGGCGGCAGCGGGAACAGTGCGAGCTTGGTGTCGGCGGGTGATGTGATGGAGAAAAAAAACACTTCACCCCTGCGGGTGGTCCCAGGGCTGGCTGTCTCCAATCTGGTCCACGAATGGATTTTGAGCCTCTGTCTGGTCATTGCTGTAGCGGCTGTAGTGGCCCCGCTGGTGGTGTTGTTGGGACTGAAATACGGCACGATCCAAACCCTGCGAGACAGGCTGGTGGAGGATCCAGTGTACCGGGAAGTGCGGCCGGCACAGATCCATGATTTCGACGCCAAATGGTTGGAAAAGGTGGAGAGTTGGCCGGAGGTCCAGTTTCTTGTCCCTTCGGTATTGCCCCTGTCCTCCATTGTGCACGTCAGCCCCCCGGACACGGCCAGACTGGAGATGTTCGATCTATTTTCCACCGCTCCAGGCGACCCTTTGCTTGAAGAAAATGGGGTGCCCCCTCCACAGTCGGGACAATGCGTCCTCACGGCCGAGGCCGCCCGGACCCTCGGGCTGCAGGCCGGAGATGTCCTGGACGCCAACATAACCCGGAATCGGGCCGGACAGCGAGAAACAGCCACGAGCCAACTGCTGGTCAGCGGGGTGTTGCCGTTGCGGGCCGGGGCATTGCCGCGGATATACTGCCCGCTGGATTTTGTCCTTGACGTTGAGGCCTACAAGCAGGGTTACGCGATCCCTCAACGGGGTTGGGCCGGGGCCAGGCCGGAGCCGTTTCTCAGCTTTGACGGGGCGGTGCTGCTCCTTGCCCGGAAACTGAATCCCATTGCCCGCTCCGGCTTGATCATCAATACCGGTTTGGCTCAGATCAAGCGTCTCCATCCCCGGGAAGTGCGGGAACTTGTCGGAATATCCGGACCAACGAACTGGAGCGCCTACCACATCTCTAGCCCGGGAACCGCGGTCACGCTGTCCTCCCTAAAGGCCTTGAACCAAAAATTGCGCGGGCGGAAGCATATTCTTCTGCCCTATGTTCAGGATCTTCCTCTTCACGATGCGGCAGGACAGCGACTTCGCCCCCTAGGCCTTTCTTTGTCCCAGACAGAGGCCTCTTTGCTTGGCTTACCCGTGCTGCCCTGGGGACGTTTTACCGGCCGGGCCGGGCCCGGGTCGCGGCTGCTCCAGGCCCTGGTGGCAAAGCCCTCCCTGGACGAACGGCACGTCTCATTTCAGGGGAACCTGGAGATGGAATTCGACCTTGCGGCAGTGGGTCAAAGTACATTGGAACAGATGGTCGTGCCGGTTGAGCTTTTGGGTGTGCTGCGTACCGGGACGCACAGGGATGTAGCTTTTGACGCTCGCTCCCAAGAATTTGTCCTCGTCCAGGGAGGCTTTCGCGGCTTTCGTTTGTATACCAAACGCATCGATACGGTGCCCGAGGTGGCCCAGCGTCTCCAGGATCAGGGCATAGAGGTCATCGCCCAAGTGGAGAGTATCCGCCGGATTCAAATTTTGGATGCCGGCCTAGGGCGTTTGTATGGGCTATTGGCTGGGCTGGGCATCTGTGGTGGAGCCGCAGTGTTGCTCTCCAGTTTGTATGCGGCTGTGGAACGTTTACGGCGGGATTTGGGCATATTGCGTTTGGTGGGGTTGGGCCGCAGGCATGTCTTTTTTTTGCCCCTGATCCAGGGCCAACTTCTTGCTGTGTCTGGTTTGGCCCTGGGCTTTGGCGCGTATTTTGTTCTGGCCCGGGTCATCAATCAGACCTTTGCCGTAGAACTTGCTGCCGGAGAAAAATTCTGCACTTTACCCCTGGTTTATGGGGTCGGGATTCTCGTTTTGACCCTGGTTTTGGCCTTGGTCAGTTCCCTGGCCGCGGCTTGGCGGGCCACCCGCATTGATCCGGCGGAGGTGCTGCGGGAGAGTTAAAGGAAACTTTTATACAACAACCACCCCTGGCCCCTCCTTGGCAAGGAGGGGAATGAAGAGGGTTCACGTTTGAACAATACGTTTTTAGATAAAATCACCTAATTTACAAGTGTCGTAAGTGCATAGCTTAATTTTTAACAGACGATTTCTATTCAAGTAACAATATCTGGAATTGAAATGATAAAGGGCATTTCGTATAATATAACCACCCTGAACCTACTTGAAAAATAAAGGAATGAAGAAAGGTCGCGATTGTATAGAAATTTTTCATATAAAATTGCCCAAGATGCCACAAACATAACGCAATTGTAAGTCCGGATACGGCGATTCATATTCCCCTTTTTGGCAAAAAGGGGATTAAGGGGTGGTTGATTCAAATCCAGTACAGTCTACATTCCACAAAATGTACGTGAAACAAAACAGGTTTTAGGATGCGAATTTTTTTTCTGCTCTGGTTGTGTGTCTTCTGCCTGAGTCTTACAGCGGCCGGGGCAGCGCCCAAGGCCTCCCCGGACAATCCCCGACCAGCCGAGGGCGATATTGTCCTGCCCATGCCTGGGGAAAGGCAGATGGTCTTTCGCAGCATCCCCGTGCCCGGGAGCGGATTCTGGGGCTCCCAGGAGCAGGTTATTCAGATCGGAGACGCCTCGGGCGGGGTTTTCGAGGGGTTGCAGCGGACCCAGATATGCGGCTCCTTTCTGGACCAGCACCCGGATATACAACCTGAACAGCAGGTCATTGTGCTGGCCAAATATGAACTGACCAAGGGCCAGTTTGCCGCAGTCATGGGGCTGGATACCTTGGCCGAAGTAAGTGGAGATCCCGAGGATGCCAACATAGCCGATCTCCAAGGCCGCCAGCGAATGGAGGCCCTGATGCAGCCGGTATCCTTTGTGGGATATTTTGACCTCCAGAAATTCATCCGCGGCTATAACCGTTGGCTTTTCGAACCAGAGCACCCTGAGCGATTGGCGCATATGCCCCAAATGGACGGTGTCCCCGGATTCCTCCGCCTGCCCACGGAAGAGGAGTGGGAGTTCACGGCCCGGGGGGGGCTGCAGGCCTTAGAGCGGAAAACGTTTCAGGATCGGCTGCCCTTTGCGCAGCAGGAGTTGAATAAACACGCCTGGCATTTGGGCAATGCCAAGCACGCGGTTCGTCCTATCGGATTGCGCCAGCCCAATCGTTTGGGGGTGTACGATCTGTTCGGCAACGTGCAGGAGATGACCGCCGGCGTCTTTCGGCCCGAGGTCTGGCAAGGCAAACCCGGCGGGATCAGTGTGCGGGGCGGGAGCGTCTCCACCCCGCCGGAGACCCTGCGCTCCTCCCTGCGCCAGGAACTGGAACTGTACGCCTGGGACCAAGACCACAACACAGTGCAGGAACGGCGGTCGTTCAATACCGGAGTGCGGCTGGCCATTGGCTCCAATGTGGTGGTCAATTCCCAGGTCAGGGCCGCAATCGAACAGGAATACGAGGCGTATAAGCAAGAGGTCCGGCGGTCCATGCCTGTGGGCCGTACCCTGGATAATCTGGTGGCCCAGGCGGCCGGGCAATTGGGAGATGTGGAACCCCTTTTGGACCAGCTCATGCAGGACAACCCGAATTTGCACAATGAATTGCGCACGGTTCAGGCGTTCATGGATCAGGCCCGAGAGCGTCTGGACCTGGCCCAGCAGGAAAACGCCCGCAGCTTGGCCCAGGACGCGACCCGCAACGGGGTGAATGTCAGCGTGTATATATCCCGGCTCAAGCACCTGAAAAGCAGTCTGGAAAAGGCCCAGCGCCTGGCTGAAGTTTCCAGCCGGTATGTGGCCCAGGTCAAAGCGGTCAAGGAACGGATTGGGGAATTGGAGACAGCCACACACGAGCAAATGCAGGGATACGTGGAAAAAGTGGGACGGCTTGGGGAATACAAAGCGGAGTATATCCAACAGGCCCTCAAAACTCTGGAAAAACGCGATCCGTTGCCCAGAGAAACGGAAGTTTTGGAACTCGTGAAAAGCCATGTCCAGGAGTTCAGCGAGAAGCGTCGTGCGGACCGGGAAGGATGGGCAACGCAGTTTACTACGGTTTTTAACGCATTTGAAGACTAGCGAAGCGAAATAGTTACGGTTGGCGCTGATGCTGAAAGCGAACACCTGAACCATGCGACATACTCAGGGAGGATACCATGAACAAACACATGTGGTTGGTCATTTTTCTGGCCTTGGTGCTGCTCGTCTCCGGCTGCGCTACCTCGGATCAGAACCGGACCAAGGCTGAGGGCGCCGGTATAGGAGCGGCTATTGGCGGCCTGGCTGGGTATTTGATCGGGGAGGAAAAAGGGGCCTTGATTGGAGCTACGGCCGGGGCCGGAGTGGGTTTTCTGGCCGGGCGGGAAGTGGCCAAGCGCAAGGCGGAATACGCCACCCGGGAAAATTTTTTGGAGGCCGAAATCACCCGAACCGCGGAATACAACGAAAGCATCCGGGCCTATAATACGCAAAACACTGAGGAGTTGGCCGCTTTGGAGGAAGAAGCCGAAGCCCTCCGCGCGGCCTATGAAACCGGAGCAGAGGAAAAGAGTGTGTTACTGGCCAAACAGGCGGATCTCAAAGAACGCCTGGCCCAGCACAAGGAGTTGGAGGAAGACCTCCTCGCCGAGTTGAAGGTGCAAAACGAAATCCTCGAACAAGAAAGCGCGGAAGCGCCGGAGGATGATCCGTACCTCGCCAAGCTGGAAAAGGAAGTCCAAGAACTGCGGGAGAATATCCAGAACCTCCAGGAGGACAGTACCCAACTGGCCAGTATCGATGAGCGGCTTTCGGTATAATGACCGGGTACCGAGGCCGAGGTAGCCTCTTGCCACTGTGGACCTGGTATTTGGTATTCGTAACCCAGTACCAGTCTGCTCCAGGATACCTAGGGGGAGTGGGGGCGAAAAATATTTCGTCCTCTTAGGCCATGAATTTCCGCACGGCCAAGCCAGCGATCGTTGGTAAGAATACGGCGGAGACGAGAAGACAGAGTGCGGAGGAAAAATGAGGGAAAAAAGACGAACAAACGATCAGATTATTGCGATTCAAGGTGATCGGGCCGGCAAATCCCGGCCGGCTTGGGTTGTATTCCTTTACTTGGTGGGCGTTGCCGGCCTGGGGATTGGACTTTCTGGCTGCGCCTCGTCTTCGGACCCGGGGGAAGGGGGATTTTTCGGCGGAGTGCGGGGATTGCAATCCGGAGCCTACGAAGAGCGGGTCCAGGATCGGGAAGCGCGTCTGGAGCGACTGCGGGCCATGCAAGAGGATTTGGATGCCAAGCAAACCAAACTGGAGAAAGAAAAGGCCGGTTTAGAAGAAGAAGTGGCTTTAGAGCGCCAACGCCTGGCTTCCCTGCAGCACAATGTTGCTGGCCTGGAGCAGGAGTTGAACACCTATCAGGCCGACGATGCTCAGAAAAAACAACAGATCCAAGAGCTGCAATCCCGGGTTACGGACCTGAAATCCCAGATGCAGGCCCAAACTTCGGCCCTGGACGCTCTGGAGGGATCGGGGACCGGCAATGCAGACCAGGATCTGCGGCGCAGGCAGTTGGAAGAGCAGCGACGGGCATTGCAGGAGGAGTTTGAGCTGCTCATGGATCTGTCGTTGGAGTTGAGTAAGTAAGCGAGAGACAACGAATACACCAAAGAAACCCAAGACAGGATACTGATGCAGAGCGTTCTCAGGGTATTTTTTCTGGCCCTTGTCTGCCTGGCCGCTTTAGGCTGGACATTTGCGACTGCCAGGCAAGCGCCGGTGGAAGAAATACGCCACATCCTGCGCAACCAACTCGTTCCAGCTCCTGCGGAAAGCGAACTCCAAACTTTGACCACTGAGACGTTGGCCCAAGATCTAGAACAATTGGACCCGTACGCGCGGTATATCACGGCCCCAAAAGCTACAAAGTCGTCCGCCGACACGAGCCAACAGGCCGGCATCGGAGCGCAGCTGTTTACCCGAAACGGCAACGTATTCCTCTCTCCGTATCCAGGCGGAGCCCTGGCCCGGGCCGGGGTTACTGAGCGCTCTTGTTTGTTGGAAGTGGACGGACATACCATCCACGACCGGACGCCCCCTGAGGTCGCAGCCATGCTCCAAGGACCTCTGGACAGCCTGGTTCGACTCAAGCTCCAAATGCTGTCCAGAGCATCGGAAAGGACAGTGACTGTTGTCCGGAGCTATTTTAGGCCCTTGGATGTTGAGCGTGTGGCAGTACATGAGCAGCCAGTGCTCCGCATACGCACGTTTATCGCCGGTCAGACCCGGTCCGCACTCAAGGCCAGTATCCGCTTTCTTGATCTGCAAACAGGCCCATTGATCATTGACCTGCGTGAGTCTGGGGGCGGTGACCTGTTTGAGGCCCTGGATTGTGCGGGGTTGTTCATTGCCCAGGGCAAATCATTAGGCGGCCTTATAACTAGAGAATCGGGTAAAAGCATGGTCCTTTCCCCACCCGGCCCCAAGTTTGTTATCCCGGTTATTCTCTTGGTTGGCCCGGACACCGCCAGTGCCGCCGAGGTCTTTGCTGCTGCCCTTGACTCCCATAATCGGGCCCGACTCATCGGCCGCCCCACCTTTGGCAAATGCACCACCCAGACTGAAGTCACGCTTTCCGATGGCTCGATTCTCCGGTTTACTAACGGCCGGATTGTGACCCCGCAAGGCGAACTCTGCCCCACAAAAGGACGCCAACCAGACATCCGGATCCCGCAAGACGGGCTGTATGACCTGGAATTCCTCCTCGAACAGGCCGGTGTCTTTCCCGAAATCTCGGCGGTTCAGCAAAACCACAGCTATCAAAACCTCCGGCCAGGTTTTCGGTAATCGCCCCGGGAGGCACAGCGCGTCGGCAAAACCCGTTTTCGTCCTGCGAGTGCTGCTGCAACCGAAAACATGATTCTCCACAGCATTTGCGGGGCCTTCAAGGGAATACCGCATACAACCTGAAATGTTCGCGGACACACATCTCTCCCGAGCCCGGTGGCGAGTGCTGTGGACTCGCTCGAAACCGATCTAACCAGGAGTACCAATATGCGCTATCTCCTTCTTATCTCTACACTCTGGGTTGCCTTGGTTTGTTCTCCGACTCCTGCACGGTCTGGCGAGTTATACAGTGAAAAAGAGTTGTGGGCGGCTGGAGAAATGTGGACTGAGACGAAATGCCAATGGGACGCTGAGAAAACGCTCCACACCAAGCGAATGAAAACCATTGAAAAAATGCCCGCCACTGCATCGAAAAAGAGGACCCTCAAGCGCTTGGAAGTCCGACGGCATCGCAATCGTTCGCATATTTTGGCCGCAAAGCGGGACCAGGTACACAATGTCCTTATCAACGAGGCCAATGCCCGGGTAAAAAGCGGCAAGGGCCCGAGTAGTACCGATTTGACTGATACGGCGGGAACCAAATTCGGCGACAAAGGCCATCGGGGTATGGCTGGTGACCGCGATTTGGGCGGCGGTGAACGTACAGCGCATAAGGTCAAAGAAGTGCTCCGGGAAATGGGGATCTACAAGCAGGCGGCAGTCAAAGAGGTTGGCGGGACCCTGGAAATCGGCGACGACTTTGAATTGGCTATTAATAAAACTGGGCTCGCGCCGCGGGCCGGTACCGAATTTCATCGCATCAAAGCCGAGGTGGATGCGCGGAACCCGGAAACCTATGTGTCAGAGAGCATGAAAAGCCGTGGGCCGGACGGCAAAGTGAGCAAGCAGGCCGGCACGGATTACGTGGAAGTGCAGGACCACCGCAAGAAAGCCGCAGCAGCTTTAGCCGCGGACGGTGATGTCTTGGCCACGGATGCGATCAAAATGCAAAAAATGGCCAAGGGTACAATGAAGACCCTGGATATGGATATGGTCGACGAGGCCACGCTGGAAAAAATCCTCAAACAAAATGGTATCAAGGAGAGCCCCGCCGAGCTGAAACAACGATTTCGCTCCATCAAGGAAGGCTCTGCAAAGGTCTCCGATCCCGTGGAGGCCCAGCGGTTGCGCCGGACCGGGGAGGATATTTTCAATTCGGCTGAACAAAAAGCCTTTCAAAAGGCCAAAAGGGAAATTGTGGAATTGCGGGAGCGGGCTGCCCGGTACACGTCTGCGGACCCAGAAAGGCTCCGCCTGCAAGAGGAGATCGTGGATTCGGTGACGAAGATGAAGGCCACTCGAGCGGCGCACGACGAATGGGGCAGAAGCAAAGCACCCCCGGATGCTCCCGCCGCTCAACAAAAATACAGCTCGAGCGATCCGGGAACCCGCTCGAAGACGGATATTTCGGGATCGCGTACGGATGTGGATGCGGAACTGCAGCGCCTGGACGATATGCAGGCCCGCTCCGGCAAGGCCAAGGCGGCCAAGGCCTTTGGTGCGGTGATGAACATTGCAGATATCGGGCAGAGTTGTCAGCTTCTGGAACAGTACGTGGAAGGGGATATCTCCCTTGCCGAAGCCTCTACCGCCATTGTGGACCAGCATGTAACAGGCGGGGCCATTGGGACCATCAAGCGCGCCGACCAGACCTACGAGGATTATACGCAGGCGGCCCAAGCCATTGAGCAGGCCAACCGACAGAACATGGCCGCCTATCTGAACGCCTGGGAACTGCAATTTCGAAAGGCTGGCATGTCGGCCAAAGAAGCGCGCCAATATGTGGCCTCGGCTATGCTTGCCGGCAATTTGAACAAACTGGAAGACAAGGCGTACGAACTGCAAGCCAGGGGCAAAGCGATCACGACCCCGGAATTGGTCGTGGAGACCTTTGAGGCTGACGATACCTGGGACCAGCGGGCGTTAGACACCGGGGGCGCTGTGCTTACCGGGGTTTACGAGGGCGGAGCCTATATTCTGACTGCCCCCAGCCGCACTGTGGGAGCCTGGGCCGAGGGAGAACTGCGAGAGGCTGACTTGGAGGAATACGCAGATGCCAAGACAGCGGAATCCAAGCCGGAAATGTTCCGTAAGCTTCTCAACGCCGGCATCGACAGCAGTCGGGCCCTTGAGGCGTTGCACGCCTGGGAAGAGGGCAAGACCGGCCTTCTAAAAGATGTGTTCAAGGAGGCTCGTGCCAATATCCGGGCCGCTCAGCCCACCCCCGAGGAATTAGCGGCCATTGAGGCGGAAAATGCCCGGTTAGCCGCCCAGGCCCAAAAACGGGCAGCTTTATTACAGCGCTATGCTGTGCTCTTGAATTATCTGCGTTTCGTGCCCTTGGATCTCGAATACACCCCCAATCCGGTGGAGATTCCCCGCGAGGGAGAGCGGCAGCTCATGCGCTTTGTCTACACCAGCGGGGATGACTCCAAGCTTCTCCAGGTGGCCCGGGAATTGGAAGAGACTATTGCTGCTTTGACCGGCAAGCCAGGGCAAGTGGATCTCACCTGGCAGTATTCGTGCCCGGGGAAGCCAGGCGATACACCAAGCCAATGGCTCAGCGCCTCACCTGGGCTCTCGGGCGTGTATCCAGTGACCGCGACCTTGGAAGTCGCCATCACTGGGCCGGGAATGGCCGGTACCTATGCCCCATTGGCCAGACGATTTGAACGCCAGGGGTATGTATCCGTGGATGTGGCGCTCAATCCGGATTTGGTGCAGATGACTGGGCCGATCTGGGATACCCTGCGCCGGGCCCCGGTGGTGAGTCTCAGTAATCCCTGGCTCAAAACGCAAGAAGCCCGCATTACCCCCGGCACGAGCTTTACTATACCAGTGGAGTATGAACGGAGCGGATACCGCATCAAGGGTGAGGCCGCGTTCCGGTTGTCAGGAGACGCGCGGACCATCCTGGAAATACGGGTCAATACTGATTCCACTTACCTTGAAGGGGGAGAACTCTCTGGGAAAACAAAGATTCGTTTGGTGGGATTGGAACTCTATTCCCGGGACGAAGAAACGGAAACACGGCCCGCACAAGCCTATTATACTTTCAAAGATAAGTATAAGGAGGTGGTCGGAACCTATACGTTGGCCCAAGTCACCAGCAGCGGGGAAGTGCAATGGGGCCAAGAACAGGACATTACCCCGCGACTTCCCTTGGGCAAGACCCGCATCCACTTCCGCATGCCAAAAGCCGTGCGCGAGGAAAAACGCCAGCGCAGCAAGGAACAGCGCCAGCAGGACAAGGCCCAAAAGGAGGCCCATAAGCAATCGGCCTCTGCGGGCAGCGCCTGGGAAGGCCCCTTTGGTCTCGACGAGGAAATTGACGGCAGCATTGTTTTGCACATTTCCCGAAAGGACAAAACCGTAGCCGGTTCGTTCAAGGGCAATCAGAAAATCGACGAGGAGAGTAAAGTCAGGCTTTCTGGCGAATTTCTGGGAGCTATAGATCCGGACAACGGGCAAATCGAGGCCAAGTTGACTACAAGTATCATGTTCAAGCTCGTGCGCTATGAGGGAGCATGGCGCGCTGGGGGCATGCCCACTAGTATGTCCAAAAAAACCAAGGTGATTGGACAGCTCCAAGGGGGTACGGTGACCGGCCATTTTGAGCTCAAAGGCCGGGAGGGGTTCCGGTGGTCAGCCACCCCTAAGACCGACGAAGCCGGGGACTAAATCCTGAAAAAAGGACAATACCGTATGTATACACAATGGATGCACAGGATATGGCTGCCGATCTGCTTGCTCGGTTGGGTCCTCAGTATGGGAGGGCTTTGTCTTGCTGAGCCCGGCGGAGAGACCCCGTTTGCCGTGCCGGATGCGAAGATGCTGAAAAACGCGCCGGAGCCGGCCGCCCAAACGGAACAGATGCCCGGGGAGCCAAGCTCCCCAGTGGAGTTGGATCACCTCAAAAGCGTGGTGCAGATGCCGCCGGTGCCAGCATTGAGCGATCCCCGGACACCTTTGCCGGATCCTTCGGAAGCCGCACCCGCCCCAGGGCAGGCCCCCACAGAGGTGGCAACAGCGGAGCCCCCACAGAAAGAGGAAAAGCCCACAAGCGCTGCGCCACCGGCGACGACTGCTGCGCCTGGCGGGGGCGATGTCCCGTCCGGGTTACGAGCCGTGGCAGAGCAGGGGAACCTTACTGTTCGGGCTATGCGCGCCTTTGGCCGTTTGCAGCAGGAAGACGACAGGTTGGCGCTGGCCCTGCGCGGCCACGGAGTGGATCTTTGGGCTGCGGATTCCAATCAAATTGACGATTGGCTGCAGGATGCACACCTGACCGCACAGCTCACAACCGCTGAACAGGGACGTCTGCAAAAGCTGGCTGCCGCAATGCGAGCAGTACACGCAGCCGAGACAACGCCGGCGCCACAGGCCGATAGCCCCCTATTGGACTCCTCCAAAGACATGTCCGGCTGGACCGTGACTAAAGCTGTCTTTGAGGCCTCCGCCACGCAAATAACCGCCGAACCAGGGGCCGACAGGGCCACCAGCTATTATGTCGCTCCCGGGGAGATGCTTGGGGACTGGTCCGGGGCCACAGCGCTCGTGCTGGAAAAGAAAAATTCCGGGGGCACCTATTATATGGAGGGGTACGGGTATAAGGGGGACATCGTGCTGCAAGGAGTACAGGGCTCGGCCAGGTACCGCCTGGAAGAAGACCATACCGGACAATGGCGGGAATATAGGGTACCTCTTGACGGATCGGGGTGGGAATTTTCGGAAGGGGCGGAGTCCCTCGCCGAAATCCTAGAGCAGGTCACAGCGTTGCGCATTCGCGCGGAATACGGCCTAGGCGAGGACATCTCCGCATTGCGCGGCGTGAGGCTCATGGGCGCCCCTTCCCCATAAAGCCCCAAATAGACACCAGGGGCAAAGCTTTTAGAGCGGTGGCACCGGAGTTAAGGGTTCCTGTTACAACGCATTCTCATGCCTCTGGAGTCAAGGGAGACCCAATCACAAACCCAGAAAATGATCTCAACAAAATATTGCCCATTTTGTACCTTGCCATAGGATAAACCAAAAACCGGAGCCTCTTCAGGGCTCCGGTTTCACATTCGCGGCGTGCGCGGACCCTCCGGGGGTAGCAATGGCTTTAATCGTAGGGGATAATTTTCTTTTTTGATTTTTTTTGTTCGCCTTTACGCAAAACCAGGACCGGACACGAGGCGATTCGCACAACCCGTTCGGCAACCGACCCCAAGGCAAAATGTTGGACCCCGGTTCTGCCATGGGACGGCATAACGATGAGTTCAGCGCCGACCTCTTCAGCGTATTGGGTGATCTCCATGGCCGGATTGCCCATATAGATGCCTATCTGGGCCCCCTCATGCCCTCTGGCACTGAGTTTTTCGTGCAATACCTTGCGAATCGACTCCAAACGTTCTTCTTCTGTTTCCGTTCCCCAGGTGCCCCCGATGGCGTGCTCGTCCCAGGGGCGGGTTACATGGATGATGTGCAACCGTGAAGGGTCTTGCACAAAATCCCGGGCCACATCCAGAGCCTGGAAACTTTCCTCGGAAAAATCCACGGGCACCACCACACACTGTTTTTTCAACCAAGACATACTGTCCCTCCTTTTCCAGAAGCTTTAGGGTGACTGCGCCGGTCTCAGACCAGGCACGGCGACCCCATTATGGCCTGGGTGCCAAATGCAAGCGCCCTCGGGTTGTCCAAGGCTTCTCCTGCCCAATCCGTCACCATACCGCGACACAGCGCTATCCTGCCATGACTCTGTGACCGGCTGCCTGCGAGCGGTTGTCTACAGACCCTCTGGTGAACCGAGACCACAGATACTGATTGCCTTGTAGCGTGTCCCGGTGTTGTGAGCAAACCTCGATTCCCCACCCAGCCGCCGCGTTCGAAGAAAACGGTTCAGGCATCACCTTGACGATACCCAAGATTCCGGTGAAAAACTGCGTCAGCAACAATGGTACCAGCCATTGCCGCAACAAAGCAAACCGGGTATAGACAAAGATGCCCCGCGGAAAAAGGCGTTTTCGCGCTTTTCCCGCAGCACGGGAGGGCCTAAGACAACACCCACCACAAAGGAGTTGGAATTGTATGGAAATGTTGGCTTCACCGTGGCTGGTCTGGTTTTTGGTAGGGATTGGCCTGGCCTTTAT
>JBNJGM010000009.1:35420-36590 GCA_051747685.1 Thermodesulfobacteriota bacterium
CCTAAGACAACACCCACCACAAAGGAGTTGGAATTGTATGGAAATGTTGGCTTCACCGTGGCTGGTCTGGTTTTTGGTAGGGATTGGCCTGGCCTTTATGGAACTTTTTATGCCCGGCTTTGTGATCATCTTTATGGCCTTGGGCTGCTGGGTGGTCGCGTTGGCGGTACTCATTTGGCCACTATCACTGACGCAACAGATCCTGCTGTTTATTGGTGGCACCGTTATTTCTATTGTTTTTTTGCGAACTCGGTTTATGAAAACCTTTCAAGGAACGTCCATGGATTCGACTCCGGCAGGGTTTGACGATTTTCCCTACGGCGTACATGTCCCGGTAGTCAAAAAAATTACGCCAAATAGTACCGGGCGTATTAAATATCGGGGAACATTTTGGGATGCGAGTGCAGAGGAAGAA
Source organism: Thermodesulfobacteriota bacterium (assembly GCA_051747685.1). Classification (GTDB taxonomy): domain Bacteria; phylum Desulfobacterota; class Desulfovibrionia; order Desulfovibrionales; family Desulfohalobiaceae; genus Desulfohalobium. The sequence goes on from JBNJGM010000009.1 coordinate 35,836, forward strand.
ATCGATGAAGGGGAAATGGTGGAGATAATAGACTTTGCCGGTTCTTCCCGGCAAACTTTTTTTGTGCGGAAAGTATAAAACATAAAGGAGTTTGGTATGCCTTCTACCCTTATTTTTGCCGTTGTTTTAGCTGCGCTAGTTATTGTTGTCATTGTAAAAACTGCGGTTATCGTTCCCCAAAAAAGTGAATTTATAATTGAACGATTAGGGAAATACAACAAAACCCTTGGAGCCGGTTTTCATATCCTGGTCCCCTTTCTCGATCGAGTGGCCTATAAATATTCTTTAAAGGAAGAAGTTTTTGATATCCCCAGCCAAACCTGCATCACCAAAGACAATGTCACTGTGGAAGTCGATGGGCTCATTTATTTACAGGTAATGGACAGTAAGCAGGCAGCCTACGGCATTAATGACTACCGTGTGGCTTCTTCGCAATTGGCGCAAACGACATTGCGTTCTACCATCGGTAAGATCGATCTGGACAAAACCTTTGAGGAACGGGAATCCATCAACGCCCAGGTGGTAGACTCCATTGATCAGGCCGCCCAGGCTTGGGGAATCAAGGTCCTGCGCTATGAGGTCAAGGATATTTTGCCCCCGGAATCGGTCAAAAACGCTATGGAAGCGCAAATGACCGCAGAGCGTGAAAAACGGGCGACCATCGCCAAATCTGAAGGGGAGCGCCAGTCGATCATCAATCGCTCGGAAGGGGATAGACAGGAAGCCATTTTACGCTCGGAAGGGGAAAAGCAAAA
>JBNJGM010000009.1:36690-51020 GCA_051747685.1 Thermodesulfobacteriota bacterium
ATTTGGAGGGTGTCGTTTTGGCTGAAGGTAATGATGAATTTCGGCATCAAGGCGGCGCGTTCCGGATTGGTGCTCAGGCTCGGGCCCGCCTTTTCCGGCTTGCAGACCTGAATCATGTGCAGATCAAACCCTTCGGCCACTTCGATGCCGTGCTTACCGAAAGTATGGGCCATCTCCATCTTATCCTCATTATGGATAAAAAACCCTTTTTCCTGAGCGGCCTTGGTGAGATCCTGCAAAAATGCGTCCATGGATTTGGTGGTCTCTGCTGTGTACAAACGTGTCTCGCGCATACATCCTCCTGATAACGTATTGGGTTTCGTGTTGGTTTGAATTTGGATCTGGGATCCAATCCCAGAATTTTTCCACAATCTGCGGTATCCGGGGTTTCAACAGTGAGTTATGAGGCACTGAGCAGGAGTGCTCCTGTAGTCACAATCCCGGAAGCAGGCTGGGGTGTGGTTTTCAAGCATTGTCGGCAAGCTTGACCGAGAGAACGGGAACCGGACTGGTCCGGATCACCTCGCGGGCCACACTGCCCAGAAAAGCGTTTTCTAACGCCCCGTGGCCGTGCGTGCCGAGGATAATGAGATCAAAGCCCTCTTTTCGAGCCACCTCCACAATCCGCTGTTGGGGAGTGCCCACCTCGACGCGCACATTCTCCGGGGTCATGGGGCAGTAGGGTATTTGCTTGACGACCTGCTTGGAGGTGTTCTCAATGCGAGAGCGGATCGCTTCCTGGGCCTGGGCCACGTTGGATTCGTTAAAGGTGTTGTGCGTTTGCTGATCCACCCGTTCGGCGATATCCACACCAACATTTTCGGAGTATTCCTCCAGCCTATCCGGGACCACATGCATGACTGTAACCTCGGCCCCGTATTTGACCCCGAGGCTGCAGGCGTATTGCGCGGCGTGTTTGGCGCTTTGCGACAAATCGGTTACGTACAATATTTTCTTGAAATCCGGGACGGTCAACTCCTGTTCCGGGGGCTTTTTCTCGGCCGAAGCAGGCGGTGCAGGGGATTTCTCCTCTCCCGGGGCCGCGGGTGCGGCTTCCTCCGACGCTGCTCCGAAAATGGCGTCGGAAAATTTGACGTACCAAGCCGCAGATTGGACCTGGATGATATAGGCTACAGCAATGACGAGGGCTGCGCTGGAACCTTCACTCCCAAAGGCATTAATGGCGATAGCCAGGGCAATGGAGAGGTTGCGCATAACTGACCCGTAGACCAGCGCGATGCCGTCGCCGCGAGAGAGGAATTTCACTCCGATAAAGGTACTGAGTGCAAAATTAAAGGCGTAAATAATAACTAAGGGCATGAGGATATACAGCAGCATTTGCGGAGCACCGGCAATGGCCTTGGCCTTTAAGGCCATAGCGATAAAAACGATCCCCACGACCCCCAAAGTGGAAAGGGTGGGGAATTTGGGAGCCCATTGCTGCTGAAATGCCTGCTGCCCGTAACGCTTAATCAAGCCTTGCTGCGTGAGAAAACCGGCCAACATGGGGATGAAGACAATGATCACAATCTGTTTCATCACCGCGAGGATATTGACCTCGATGCTGGCACCCATGAGGAATTGGACATAAAATGGGGTGGCCAGAGAGCCCAGGGTCAGGCCGATGACAGTCATCTTCACCGCCGAGGCCACATTTCCTTTGGCAAAGCCGGTCCAGGAGATGGTCATCCCACTGGTGGGCACCAAACCGGCCAAGAGCATGCCCAGCGCCATGTAGGGGCTGTCGCGAAAAAAGAGCAGCCCTAAGCCAAAGGCTACAAAGGGAATAATGCCGAAGTTGATGGCCTGGGTCAGAAGTTGGGCCTTGCCATCTCCGCCTTCAAAGACCTTTTTGATCTTCAAGTTGACCATCATGGGATAGACCATGAGAAAGGTGAAGGGTATGATCAGGGCCTTGAGGGGCGAGGCATCCACCAGAACCCCGAAGATAAACCCCAACAGCATCATGATGGGGATAGCAATAATAAGATGCTTACTGATGGTCGCTAAGAGTTTCCACATATTCCAGTTCCTTTCTTTCTACTGGGCACGGTGCGCGAACCGCACGTTGCCATAACCGGCCTTAGGCCAGGGCGTTTTCCAATGCTGCATGCAGGTCAGATTTACTGGTGGCGCCGATAAACCGGTTTTGTTCCTGGCCGTCCACAAAGACAATAAGGGTGGGCACGCTTTGCACCCCCATCTGCAGGGCCAAATCCCTATTGTGGTCAATGTCGATTTTTTTGACCGTGGCCCGGGAGGCGTATGTTTGGGCCAGTTCATCGATCATCGGGGCCACGGCGCGGCACGGGCCGCACCAGGAAGCGGTGAAATCCACCAAGGCTACGCCGCTAGAAGGGATGGTTTCGGTCTGCGCTGTCATAGGTCTGTTCCTCCTGTGTTTTGATTGCAAAAATTGGGGCTATCGGACGCGGCACTCTCATGTCATTGCAGGGGCGCCCTATTCCGAAAAAGGCCAAACAAACGCCTCCGCTTTGAGGACAAAGCTTGGGAAGCATACGGTACCGCTGTAGAACGCGGTCGATGGTGATGAAGCAAACAGGATGCCAAAAACACGCGAACGTGAAGGGCAAAAGGTCCAATCCCGGAACTGGTGCGCTTGAAGCGGGAAGAAGGGCAGGGGCTCTGGGTGTGAATCAAGACAGAGGTAACGTTACGTGGCGCACTGGCTGCGCTTAGTAACGTTATGGTTGCGCTACCTGACAATGGCCGTTCCAGCGGTGCGGCCGGAGGACGTATGGCGGAAAAAACGCACGCGGTTTGGAATGTTCGCTTTTTAAATCAGATTATGGATTCCATGGCCGAGGGAGTGTTCACCCTTGACGTCCAGGGGCGGATCACCTCCTGGAACCGGGCGATGGAAGAGATTACTGGCTATGCAGCCTCTGAGGCCCTGGGCCGCTTTTGCCAATTTTTAGGGTTTAGCCATTGCCTGGGCCAGGTCTGTCCGGCGAATATCCATCAGTGCGGCATTCTGGAGCATGAACAACCGGAAGCCAAAGAATGCATTGTCCGCCACCGCGAGGGCGGTGATGTCCCGGTGATCAAACAAGCCCGGGTGGTCAAGGACGAAAAGGGGCAGTTGGTCGGCATTGTAGAAACCCTAACCGACATGACGGAATTGCATAAAGCACGGCAAAAGGCGGAAGAGGCCAACCGGCTGTTGGCCCAGCAGTACCGCTTCGCCAATATCCTGGGCAAAAGCGAGTCCATGCAGGAGGTGTTTTCCCGCATCAGAGCGGCGGCAAACAGCCGGGCCACGGTGCTTATCCAAGGCGAAAGCGGTACCGGGAAGGAACTCATCGCCCGGGCTATCCATTACAATAGCGACCAGGCTGAACAGCCGTTTGTGACCGTGAATTGTTCCGCGTTAACGGAAACGCTCTTGGAGAGCGAATTATTCGGGCATGTCAAAGGGGCTTTTACCGGAGCGGTCCGGGACAGGCAGGGGCGTTTCGAGGAGGCCCACCAGGGATCGATTTTTTTGGATGAAATCGGGGAACTCAGCCAATCCATCCAGGTCAAGCTATTGCGAGTGCTGCAGGAACGGGAAGTCGAACGGGTGGGGGAGGCCCGGCCTCGGAAGATCGATATCCGGGTCATTGTGGCCACCCACCGCGACCTCCAGAAATTGCTTGCCCAGGGGGATTTTCGCCAGGATTTATATTACCGGCTCAAAGTTTTTCCCATCACCCTGCCGCCCCTGCGAGAGCGACGCGAGGACCTGCCGCTTTTGGTCAACCATTGTATCGCCCAAAACAATGCCGAAACAGGGAAGCGCATATCCGGGATGGAACCCGAAGCCATGCGGGGCGTTTTGAACTATCCCTGGCCCGGCAATGTCCGGGAACTGGAAAACGCCATCGAGCACGCCTTTGTCTTGGCCGCTCAAGACCGCATCCAACTCGCTGATCTGCCTGAAGAAATTCAGGCTGCCTGCCCAACTCTTCCGGCGTCCCCTGCGCACCAAGGGCCAAAGCCCCATGCTCCCGCCGCACCAAATCCAGAACTGGATCGGAACCGGCTCTGGGCCTTACTGCAACAGTACGAGTGGAACAAGGCTGCCGTGGCCCGCCACATCGGTGTCAGCCGCACAGCGGTGTGGAAATATATGAAGAAATGGGGGATCCCCCTACAGAACCCAAACGGCAACCATACGGAGTATACTCGCATTTAAAGGAATAAGTAGTGTACGCCCCTTTAAACGCCAGCGCGCCCTTTTCTGGTCGGGGCAACGCCTCTATTCTGCAAAGCCGTAGGCGGTGTGCACAGTACGCAGGGTCTCCTGCAGCATGGCGGTGAGGTGTTGATAGGCGTTTTTGTTGATCCGTGTATACAGGGCTTGCCGCTTTGCATCCGGAACAAAGACAGTCTCTTCGTGGACCATATGGGCGACTGCGCTTTCGTAATCTGCATAGTATCCGGTGGCCACGGCCGCGGAAATAGCCGCTCCGACCCCAGCCGCCCCGGTAACGGTGGTGCGCACCGCCGGAAGCCCGAACACATCGGCCACAATACCCAAAAAAAGATCGCTCTTGGCCCCGCCTCCGCAAACAATAAGCCTTTCTGGACGGCGTTGGAGGTCGTTGCACATGGCGGTAAAGGCATTTTCCATGCGCATGGCTATGGCCTCCATAAAGGCCCGATGGATATGCCCCCGGGTATGGTGCTGGTCAAAACCGAGCATGACCCCTTTACGGTACAACTGCGTCGCGGGCGCCAACCAGTCCGGAACAATAAGTAGCCCTTCTGCTCCGGCCGGGGTCTGACGGGCCTCCTTTTCCAACAATTGCTCCACGCTTTGCCCGTTTTTTTCCGCCTCAGCCGCAATTTCCGGGCCGAGCATTCCCTTGAACCAGGAAATATGGCCCATGCCGCCGCGAATGCCGTGGCTCTCGTACAAATAGCGGTACGGCACACTGGAGAGGTTGGTAAAAAAATGCGTCGAGTCCTCGCGATATACACTGCCAGTGACCATCGAGGTGATGTATGTGCCAAGGGACAGCAGGCCTTCATTGGGCTGGAGCAGGCCAGACCCGAGGGCCTCAACCGCTTTATCGTTTGCCGTGGCCACCACCGGCACCCCCGCAGGCAAACCGGTTTCCTTGGCTGCCGTGTCTGTGACCCGGCCGAGGATGGTGCCGGGCGGATTGACCTCGAACAATTTCGCCCGTGGAATGCGGTAAGAGCCCACAAATTCCGGATCATCAGCCCATTGCCAGTTGTGCATATCCACGGGGAATTGGGACTGGAAGGCGTTGGCGATGGAATCCTTGAACTCGCCCGTTAAACGGAAGGTAAGATAGCCGGAGGTGGATCCGGTGTAGGCGATATCCGGGGCGTCCTCGTAGGGCTCATAGGCACGCACGTCCATCCAACTCATGACCGGGGCAGCCAAGGAGCCGTCCGCGTGCAGAAAAACGCGGCAGCAGCGAATCGCACATAAGCCGATACCCACGATGTTCGCGTTTGAGCCGTGGAAGCGGGCAAAAAGCGCTTGTAAAGCCGCTTTGAGGCTTTCCCAGAGATCATCGTCGGGGTGCTCCACCCATCCGGGCTTTCGATGGAGCATCGGTTGCAAGGGCTGACTCGCGCTGCACACCACATGCCCGGACTGGTCAATAAGAGCGACCTTGGTGCTCTGGGAGCCACTGTCTATACCGAGAAAATACGCGTCGCCCATCCTGACCCGCTCCGCTGGTTTGGGCCCCTATGCCGGGGCGCCTCGTTACTGGGTGAGAAAGGCCCCGTCCACGGCCAGAATATGGCCGTTCACGAATTCCGAGGCCGGGCTGGCCAAAAAGACCGTGGCCCCCATCAGATCGTGCACGTTCCCCCAGCGACCGGCCGGTGTATGGTCCACGATCCATTTATTGCGCTCAGGGTCCTGCATGGCGGCCTCGGTGACATCGGTTTTGAAATATCCCGGCGCAATGCCGTTGACCTGGATATTGTACGGCGCCAATTCAGCGCTCAGGGCCTTGGTTAAACCGGCCAATCCGTGTTTCGTGGCCGAATAGGCCGGGGAGTACTGCCCGCCAAGATAACTAAAAAGCGAGCAAATATTGATAATTTTGCCGCTTTGTTGTTCCATCATGTACAAGGCGGCCGCGTGGGATATCTCAAAGGCTGCGGTAAGGTTCACCGAAAGCATAGCGTCCCATTCGGTGCGTCCATATTCTTTAAACCCCTTATTGATGCAGATACCGGCGCAGTTGATCAGAATGTCCACGGAGCCAAGTGTATCGGCGCCTCTTTGGACCACCTCCTGGGGCACTTGGGGGTGGGTCAAATCGGCCTGCATGGCAACCGCTTTGACCCCCTCCTTTTCTATAAGGGCGTTGAAATCAGGATCCTCGGGCATGAGGCTGGGCATAAGGACGTTGGCCCCGGCCTTGGCCAGAGCCAAGGAAAACGCTTGTCCCAAACCGGTATTGCCGCCGGTGACAATGGCGTTTTTTCCGCGCAGCGAAAAATACTCGAGGGAAAAATCCGTTATATCCATGTGCTCCTCTCCCCGTTTGCAGTTATTCGGGGCTTTGGTCTGCTTCTGAAGGCGGCTTGGGGCCACACCGGATCCGCTCGCGCAGCCGCTGGAGAAACTCCTGCCCATCGCCTTCGACCACGATATCCGCGAGACTGCAAAGAGGCGCGTGCCGGTTCCGATTCACGGCAATGAGATACTGAACGTTTTTCAGGCCGACCACATGCTGGATCGAGCCGGAGATGCCCACTGCGATGTACAATTGAGGGCTGACTGTTTTCCCGGAGAGCCCCACCTGGATCCGACGTGGCGCGACGCCGGCATCGACAAGGCGCCGACTGACGGCCACCATGCCACCCAACTGCTCGGCCAAGGGGGAGAGGTGCGCAAAATGGCGTTTCATTCCTCCGCCTCCGGCCACCAGAACCTCGCTTTCGCGGATGTCCTGGGTTTGGGATTTGGACTCACGCCCGAGCAATTGCACCGCTGGCTCGTGCATCCTCTCGGGGGTGAAAGATATGCAAGTTGTCTTTGTATTCGATGGGTGAGGGCCCCTGAAGGTATTGGGCCGGACGCTTAGCATCAGAGGTCGGCAGCCCCGAGTCACGATCCCGGCCAGCATCCGGCCGCTGAAGGCCGGACGGACAAACTCTATATGCTCGTTGTGGCGGCGTATTGCCGTCACGTCGGCCACGAGCCCGACATGCAAGCGCATGGCCAGGCGTGGGGCGAGCATTCGCCCGAAGGTGGTGGCCAAAATGAGTATAGCGTCAAACCGGTAAACCGCCTGCAATTCTTGGATACAATTTGTGAGATTGCCGATATCGTAAGGGGAGATGGGCGCCGTCTTTAGCCGAATATGGACATCCAGCACCCCTTGGACCTGTTCGGCGCCAGCCCCGAAATCAAGGCCGTAGGTCTGGCAGGTTCCGGTGCCGTACATCTGGTTAACGGCTGTAAGAAGATCCAGGGAGTCGCTCACCGCGTCTGGATCGATACAGATAAGCGCCCGCTTCATGCCTTTACAAACCCCTTTTGCGCCAAAAACTGGTACACCTGCTCCACTCCGTGCGCATCAGGGCGGAGCACGAGGGGATTTTTGGACTCAAGGGGGGCGCTCTCAAGGTGTCCCACTTTGGTCAGCGAACCACTGCCCCCGACTTCGTGGGGCGCAAAACCCAACTCCGCATTGCTAATACGGGAGATCCGGTCCTGGACGTTGCGCTGGACATCCTCGTAGGCGATGTACGGGAGCTTGGGCTGCGGCGCATAGGCAAACCCCAAAATCGCCGGGCCCTTAACGGCAAAGGTATACACCGCCTCCTCGCTATCCACATCCACTGTAACGCGGTCCTGGGTCAAGGAAGTGCGGTCGAGTCTGACAATATTCCCCATGTGCGCAAGGCCGAGCGTTTCGGCCACCTGAGCTGGAACATGCGCTGTGCCGCCGTCTAAGGAATGCGTACCACTGAAAATCCAGTCCACAGAGCGAGTGGCGATATAGCGCGCTAAAATGCGGCTGGTCACATAGGTGTCACTGCCCGTAAAAAGGGAATCTGAGATGAGGCTTACCCGATTTGCTCCGCGCCGGAGAAGATCTTCAAGATGGGGCAAGACGCTTCTGGGCCCCATACTTACGGTTTCAATCCAGGTCTCCGGAAAGGCTTTTTTCAGGGCAAAGGCAAGGGCCAGCGCAGTGGCGTCCTCTGGATTGAGTATCTGCCGGACATTGTCACGCACGAGCCCATTTTTTTCAGGGTCGTAGCGGAAGTCATCCACATCCGGGACAATTTTGACCAAACACAAAAGGTTCATATCGTTGTGGCTCGCGAAATTTCGGGCAGGGCCGGGCCTAATTTTGGAACTTAGCGCCCTCTTCTTGATAAAAAATCGTCCCGAAATTCATTATCCCCTTTGGATCAAAGGCCTCCTTAAGCTTGGCGAGCATATAGTAGGCCGATCCATGCTCCTGCTGGGTCCATTCGTTGCGGTATTTGCCAATACCGTGGTGATGGCACATCGAACCGCCAGCTTTTAGGGTTTCCTCGACAATAATGCGCTGCAACGGGTGATGGTAGACCCGCATTTCGTCTTCCGGGGCGCAGTTGATGGTGTAGTTGTACACGAAGTACATATTGGTGCCATTTATATAGCTGTGCGAGGAATGCCCGCCGAGAAGGGTCAAATCATGCGCCCGGGGAAATTCGGTGCGGATGCGGTGCAGGACATTATGGTAGAGCTTGGGAATCGTCTCCCAGTCGGCCGCGACCTCAGTGGTGAAACCGTCATGGGCGTCGTTTTCTTTCATGCCCTCGAATTCATCGTCGATATCCGCCTGCGACCAGTTGAGGTTGTTAAACCAGTTCGCAATGTATTCACCGGGGACCTGTTCCAGGACCCCCTGGCGGTGTTTTTCCACCGCCTCTTCAATCCCTTTACAGGTCGCGTCCACCAGCCATTGGTTGCCCTCAGCCATGAACAACAGCACACATTTTCCCTTTGCAAAATGGTAGAAGTGCTGCCGGGCATCCTCTTCGGAGTAGGCGCGGGCTACAGAAGGACGAAATCCGTTAACCATGACCTCACGCAGGATTTTGATCCCGGTATCGATATCGTCTGTCAGGTAGCCATAAAAACGGTTATTGTCCGGGAAAGAACGGAAAATTTTCACCGTGACCTCGGTGATATAGCACAAGGCGCCTTCGTTGCCGATGGCAATGTGCCGGATATCCGGACCGCCGGCGCGGCGGGGAACATTTTTAATCCGAGAGATATGCCCGTCGGGAAACACACATTCGAGGCCGACAACCATGTCTTCAATGCCCCCATAGAGGGTCGAGAGCTGTCCTATGCTCCGGGTAGCGACGAGCCCCCCCAATTTGGCCACTGGCTTGGACTGTGGCGAGTGCCCAGTGGTCAATCCCTGCTCTTGCAAGGCGTCCTCAAGGTCTTGAAGCGCCACGCCAGCTTGCGCCGTAGCCTGCATATTATAGGCGTCGATCTCGAGAATCGTATTTAAATGGCGGGCGTCGATCACCAGCGTCAACGGTTTCCAGTTTTCGAGTCCCCCTTCAGTGGCAGTCTTTCCGGCTCGGGGAATGACGTTGATGCTGTGCTCTTGGCAAAAGCGCAACAATCTGGCCACCTCCGCCGGGGAAAAGGGATATACAATAGCGGTGGGGGTCGGTACGTCTAGGACATTCCGGGCCTTGGCATATTTTTTATACCGGTCCGCGGCCGCGTCGTAGAGATCCGCCACATCGGTGTTGATTTGCTCCGGCGTGAGCCATTCCTGCAATGCGTTGAGTAATGCTGCTGTGTCCACAATATACGCTCCCGAGTTGGTTTCGATTGTGGAGAGGCTAGGGCCGCTCGTTCCATCTGTCAACGAAAATTTTCTCTTTAAAACACAAAAAACTCATGAGAAAAGAAAATTTTCTCAGGGTGCCCCAGCTCACTTCACACAGCGGGGTTTTATTGCTAGCCCCTTGAATCCAGTCAGCCCCCTAGAATACGCAGTGTAGCCATGGAATGCCCATGATCAATGTCGACACCAGTGCTTTGAGCCCGCGCGAACAAAACGTCCTCGATACCCTTGCCGCGCACGCCCGCAACAATCCCGCCCCGTCGATCGTAGAGGCTGCCTCCCTTTGCGCGTGTTCCGTTTCCCATGTCTCTAAGGCGGTCAAGCGCGCGGGGTTCGGTGGATACAAGCAGTATATCCGCTATCTGTACTTTGGGCGCCAACCCGAAAAAGCGCCGCTTGCGGAACTCGAACGTCTTAAACAGGTTATTGACGAATTCGACGCAAGCGTTGTCGAGGCCTTTGCAGCGCAGATACAAGAGTATAAAAAGATTCTGTTTTTCGGATATGGCCCCTCGCGTATCTGCGCCCAATATGCCGAGTACAAGCTCCGTTTGTGCACCGACGTGTTTATCGCCACTCCTGCGGATGAAACCTCGCTGCAGAATATGGCCGACGCCAGCACCCTTTTGACCATTTTCAGCACTACCGGGAAATATAGTTCATTTAACGATATATACCGCTACGCCAAGTCGTGTGGCACCGATGTCGTGGTGGTTTCTGAAGAATTCAATTCCCGGCTGATGGACAATTGCGACCACTATTACGTTCTTGCCCAGCACGAACAGCCCGAAACTCTGTTGCCGCACCACAAAACGCGCACTGTCTTTTTTCTTTTTATTGAACAGGTTGTGCAGCACATATTGGCCGAGCAGGCGCCGCAAAACGCATAAGCAGGGATATTGTTTTCTCTCGGTGGAGAAGATTCACAGGATGTGGTAAAATCCTGGAGCCGGGGCGAGGGCTGTCCTAGCACCTTGGGCTGTGGTGCGAGGGGATCGGGATCGTGGGTATTTAGGGAAAGCGGATAAGCGCCCCGGCCTTAGCCCTAAAACGGAGGCAACCCTTTTGGAGGCCCTACCCCAGCATACCGGGGTTGAGTTGCCAGATGGCGTGGTTTAAGAAAGCAGCGAACCCCACCCACAGCCAATACGGCACAAGTAACCAGCCGGCTAAAGGCCGCACCCGCCAAAAAGCGGCTAGGGTGGCTGTCACAAGTCCCATCAGCACGAGGATATCGGCAAAGGCCCATCCGCCGAGATGCCAGGCGAAAAAGAGCCAACTCCACAGGGCATTGCACACGAGTTGGGCGCAAAACAACGCCAATGCCCCGCCTGCTGCGTCAACCCCGCCCACGCGCCAGACCAACCAGGCCGCAAACGCCATGCACCCGTAGAGCCCCATCCACACGGGCCCAAACACCCATCCCGGCGGCGCCCAGCTCGGAAGCTCAAGCATTGCATAAAACGTCGGGGCACTGGCGGAACCAACAGCACCGACAACGGCCGCGACAGCGGTTATCCCGCACCAGAGGAGCAAACCCTGGACGTGGGAGCGTGGAGGCAATGGGGCCATACGAGGACCTCCGAAGGGGCAGGTGTGTTTGTGTGCAGGACCACCTTGCCTGAAAAGACCTGGGCGGTGCGCTGCGGGTATCGATCGTACCCCTAGGGAACGTACACAACAAGAACTCCTCACAAAATAGGGTGCGGGGTACTGGCGTACAAGAATATTTTCCTTTGGGGTCCGCATCACAATTAATGACCATTTATACAAAATTGTACTGAAAAAATAAAAGACAATCAATTTATCGGAGAAAGTGCGCATATGGCTAGAAATAAAGTTATTTCTATTAATACCCATGCCGAAGTCAAAAACAAATTGTTACAGGCAGTGGGCCAGGTGCTGGCCAGTACCGGATTTACGCATTGCACTGCAGAGCGTGTGGCCCAAGAAGCTGGGGTGCAGCAGGTCAACATCGAACGCTTTTTCGGTGATGTGGCCGGACTTGTCTCTGTATATGCCGAATCCGGTGCATTTTGGCCCCAGACCCCGGAGTTGTTCGCTGAAACAGAGGCCCAGTTTGCAGAATTCCCCCCCGATCAACAAATAGCCTCATTTTTCAAAAGTCTGCTCGTTTGCCTCAGACGCCGCCCGCAGACTCTAGACATTTTGGCCTGGGAAAGTGTGCAGCGAAACGAGTTGTCCCGGCGCCTTGAGGATGTTCGTGTGCGCACAGCCTTGGAATATTTCGAGCACCTCGACGGGGACATCGCCGAGGATATCGATCTTACGGCCATCGTGGCCTTGCTGGCTGCAGCCGTGGTGTATTTGGGCCTGCAATCCCGCAATACACGAACATTTGGGGGGATCGATCTCCATTCAGATCAGGGCTGGCAACGGATCGAGCAGGCCATCGCCCTGCTTATGCAGGGAAGCCTTACACCCTGAAAAGGATTTCTGGTTACTGAAACTCCCCAATGATATGGCGGCGGGACCGAACACCCCAATAGGTGGAAGGCAACACCCAAGTACCATATTTGACATTGGGGTGGAGGCAATGGATTATTCGGGTCCTGGCCGTGTGGTAGGGGCGTGGGTTGCGCCTATGCTTGCGCAGTAAAAATACACCTGCTCTTTACAGCAGAGACACAGCCCATCGGGGTAGCTGCTATACAAATATATCCGCGTTGCCGAACGGAATTGGCGTATTGAGATAACCGCAGTAACACCACAGTAATAAAGGAGGACGTATGACAGACCCGAACACTGTGTATCTGGCACCGTGGGGCCAGGGCGCGAACATGATGGACAAGGCCGGAAAGCTGTATGAACAGTGTGGCCTGTTCGATGTTGTCCAGCCCGGGGACAAGGTGGCCATCAAACTCCATGTCGGCGAATTGGGCAATCCCAACTACGTCCGCCCCTTTTTTCTCAAACAGATTGTGGACGAGGTTACATCCCGGGGCGGCAAGCCGTTTTTGACCGATACCTGTACCTACTATCCTTTACGGCGCAACAACGCTGTGGACCATATGGAAACCGCTGTGGCCAATGGTTTCGGGTTCGCCCCCTTTATTGTAGCTGACGGACTCATGAGTGAAAACGGCATTTCCGTGGCCGCATCTGACCCCTTGCTTTCAGAAGTGGAAGTGGCCGGGGCGATCCACCAAGCCGACGCCATGATTGTGGTCTCCCATTTCAAGGGCCACGGTTTGGCCGGTTTTGGCGGTGCGATCAAAAACCTCGGCATGGGAGCAGTGACCAAAACCACCAAATTGGCCCAACATCGGCTGCTCGACTTAGTCATAGATGAACAAGCCTGTCAGGCCTGTGGGGCGTGTGTCGAGGCCTGTTGGTTCGATCTGCCCCGTATTGAAAACGATTGTGTAGTCATCGACAGCCCGTACTGCATGCGCTGCCCGATTTGCAGCTCTACCTGTCCAGAAGGAGCCATCCGACTGGAAAACCGTGAACGATTGGCCCAAGGCCTGGCGGTAGCCGCTAAAGGGGTTATCGAAACCTTTGCTCCAGGCAAGGTGAGCTACGTCAATTTCGCCACCGACGTGAGCACCCTTTGTGATTGCGCTCCGATCCCCGGAGAAGCAATGGGGCAGCATATCGGGATTTTCGCAGGTCATTCCGCGCTCTCCATAGACGCTGCAGGACTAGAATTCATCGACTACCAGCGCCTCAACGCCCTGCACAATCAGGATTGCCACGAACAGGTGCGCACTCTCGCCCGAATCCAGGAGCCGGGCTCGTTGGCTCCGGATGTAGCCCGGATCTGAAGAACTGCCTCGGATCCATGAACTGCTTTCGAGACATCTCGTCCGGCATCGCACGAGCCGACGGCGGAAGATCGGGTACGCAATGCCCACCCCGGTTTGGGCGCTGGATCATTATGAACCCAGGAGCTGCGGCCACACGGCACAGCACACGGCGACCCTGAACAATGGCGCTGATTTTTTTACAAAGGAGACTGGAAATGGAACTTTTTGAGGCCTTGTATACCCGGCGGAGCATTCGCAAATATACCGAAGACTCTGTCAGCGAGGAAGCGGTTCGGGAACTGCTCAGCGCGGCCATGAGTGCGCCCAGCGCTGGAAACGCCCAGCCGTGGCAATTCGTAGTTATCACCGACCGCGACCTGCTGGCCAAGCTGTCCCAGGTCCATCCGTATGCCGGCATGGTCAAGCAAGCACCGGTGTCGATCCTGGTCTGCGGCGATCTGCGTCAGGAGAAATTCTCCGGATATTGGGTCGTTGATTGCGCTGCGGCCGTGCAGAACCTTTTGCTTGCGGTTCACGGGCTCGGGCTCGGCGCGGTCTGGACCGGTGTATATCCGCAACAGGAACGTATCGACGCCATGCGCTCCATTATGGGCCTGCCCGAACATATTGTTCCCCATTCGCTCATCCCCCTCGGACACCCGGCTGAATCGTCCAAAAAAGTGGACCG
>JBNJGM010000010.1:0-1953 GCA_051747685.1 Thermodesulfobacteriota bacterium
GGCCTCTTGTGGCTGGCAGGGGTACACTTACCCCGAGGCGGGAAAACCAGGAGGGGTTTTCGCGCATAAATTGCTGGCTGGTCTGTAAATCCTCTATACAATGGGGCTCAAGCGTTACTCCGGGGGTCAGCTCCAAACATTCTAAACCTGAAAAAAGTTCGCCCCACGGGATTTGCCCTTCCCCTACCCCCAAATGCGCATCGCTGTCACCTTCGTTATCGTGCAGATGCACATGTCTGAGAAAGCCGTTCATGGTCTGCAGCCAATGACAGAGATCGGCACGGCGCACCCCACCTCCAAAGCAATACCAATGCCCGACATCTAAACAAAACCCGACATCATGGACACTGAGCTCGAATAACAGGTCTGTTAAGAGCCTCGGATCCTGTTCACAGGTATTTTCCAAATACAAAGGAGGATGATCGGGCCAGAGGTCAAGAATTTGCGTCCAGGTCACAACCGAACGGTGGAGCCATTGGGAAAAGTACTCTTCATATACCGGGGTAAAATGGGCATGGCCGATCATATGTGTGGGTTGATATACAGCGGCTACGTCTAAGGCCTGGCGTAAACGGGTGCGGGTAGCTTCCAGCACCAGATTATCCAGACTCCCGGGTTGAAGATCCATGAAAGGCAAATGTACTGAACAGGAAAGACCGCTTTGCTGCAGCTCGGCCGCCAATTGTTTATGCCATTCCATGTCGTATTGCAGGGAAAGGGCATCCAAACCTATCTCCGGCGCCAAATTGTTACACGCTAAATACCTAACATATCGTGCGTCCTTATTGACCAACCGTAATGGCAAGTTCACAAAATAGGTTCCCAAAGCGTCCCCCTCTTTATTGCAACCCTCTCCAGCGCAACAGCCCCATTGGCATCGCGAGTTCAGTATTGCTTTATTCTACGGGTGCCTGCTTTTTTTGCAGAGGATACATTGTTATTTAACTAAAACAGCGCAAGGTTCCAGGGAGATCGGCGCTGGAATCCATTCTCGCCCGACAATGCGCCAACGCTGCTCACTATCTTTTTGCCAATAGAGACGCTTTAGCCCGGTATCGGTATATTCCGGGCTACGAAACGTCTGCGTAAATACCGTCACCCAATACCCAGGCCCAGGCAACGCCGTGACCGGACCAAGTTCCACCTCAATCCAGGCGTAGCGGTTGAAAAGTTGTTTTTTTTGCGCTTTGAATTCAGCAAATGAAAGGGAATCGCTGCGGTCGAATTTGGCTGGTTCATATAAGGTAAAAAAGCGGGAATGTTGCTCTTCCCAGGCTTTGGCCCAGGTTTGCACTCGCTGCTTCAACCGCTGCGCAATACGGGCCAGCCGCGGGGAAATACCCGTGGGTGAGTCGATTCGCCCCACGAACACAGGCGTACGTTGGAGAGCAAACCGCGAGGCAAGGCGACGTAAGACCGGGGTCCGCAGTGCAATACAGCCTCGAGTGTCGCGAGGAACGAGATCTTTGCCCCGACCGTGTAACCAAATGCCGTAACCAGTTTTCCCCTGTATGCGGTCAACTGGATTGGGGTAATTTAAAGGAAAGGCGAGGTTGCCGTATAACCCCTCATCCAGACCGCTACGCCGGTTGGTCAAAAAATAGACCCCTTCGGGCGTTTTTTTATCCCCTTCTCGCCATTTATCGCCACTTTGCTGTCCCGTGGAGCAGGCCCACTCCAATTGTCCGTAGGCTGCACCTAGGGGGGGTGCTGACCATGTAAGGCGTTGGGAGGCCTTGTCCACGGTAATAAAACATTCTGGGCGCATTGATTCGGGCAACACCGGAATCTCCCAGGCCCAAACGGGTGAAAGCAAGGCCAACCACGCAAGACATGCGCTCAGGAGGACAAGGAAGCGAGATCCCATTGGAGTTCTATCGGGCCGCCGGGCCCACCGAAAAGGAGCTGAATGGGTTTGTCTTCAATAACGACTGGAAATTGCACTTCATAGAA